>LLZO01000231.1 GCA_001567545.1 Candidatus Tepidiaquacellales bacterium OLB5 | reverse complement strand
CTGAGTTTTCCACTGCTGATTTAATGCTTGCCCCCGGATTAACAACTATATCTTTCCCAAACCCATTCAGATTAACTATTACAAGGATTATCAGTATGAAAAAAATTTTATTCAATTTTGTTGTTATTTTTAAATCTATTCACTCAACTCACTCTATTCACTCTATTCACTCTATACACTCTATACACTCTATACACTCTATACACTCTATACACTCTATACACTCAATTCACTTACCAACCTTAAACTTCGCAAGTATATCATCCCACGTTTTAAGCTCGCCGCCAAACTGGCTTTGATTTTTTTCTGCATCAGTTTTATTTTTATATGCTGAAAGAAACGCGCCCATCGGACTTGGGAGCTTTTCGCTTATCAAATATGTTGCCGTTACCCCGTTTATAAGCTGTTTTGGATTTGCTGCATCAATAACATAAAATCCAGCTGCATCATTATATGGTATATCTCCAAGGCTAAGTGCATTAAACATACACTCAGCGGCATCATATTTATATATCTTTCCTTTTCTTGTCACAATTTCTGCGCCGAATTTATGGTCACTTATATTCATTTTGCATAATGCACACTGGTCTGTTCCAAAATTTATCGGTTCTGGGTCTGTGCTGCAGCCCATTAATATAACAACTGGTATAATGATTATTATTTTAAGCCAGGCTTGGTTCATTTTTCAGCTCCTGAGCCAAAGTGTTGTTTAAAACCCTGTTATCCTGTGAAGTCAATTTTGTTTCATTAATTTTTACTTTTGCAGCTGATGTTTTGTTGAACTTTGTTTCATAAACCAGCAGCAGAACTGTAAGTAAACCTGCCCCAATTACTACCCATCCGCCTGTATCGGGGTATGAGTGCGCTGTAAAGTTAAGAAGCTGTTTGCTGCCAAACAGCGGGGGCTGGTAACTCATTCCCGGAACAACTATTGCTGCTGTAGGGTCAAGGTCATGTCCGTAATCATACTCCCACAAATAAAAATCCACGCCGCCTGCTATGCCTGCAATTAGAAAAATTACTGTAAATACCCATAATAGTTTTTTCTTCCCCAAAATTCCCGTTATTACTCCAAGCGCTATCAATCCGCCCAGTACAAAAGGCATTATTGTAAGCTCTTTTATTGAATCAGGCTCGATCTTTTTCATACCGATATAATGATTCAGTCCGTTTATTGTATTAAGGTCGCCTGAAATTTTGTTCACCCATATCTGCATTCCCAAACCTTCGGGATATTGCGGAGCTTCCAGGTCTATCATCCATAAAGGTGTTACAAATGCTGTTATCATCGCAAGTGATGAAACTATCAGTAATATTTTGGTTATCTTTTTCATTTTTACTTCACCCCTGTCCCCTCCGGCACATTTGCTTTTTCACAGTGGTGCCTGTAACAGCCGGAGGGGTGAAGTGATCTTTAAAATTTATTTGCTTTGTTAAATTATCTGTTGCATTAATTTATTTGTTGCCTAAATAATATTTAATTTCCGGGTTGCTGCCTGCAGGTTGTACCCTTATATATCCCTGCATTTCCTGGTGCAGCGCGCTGCAGAAATCTGTACAATAGAACGGGTAAACAGTAGCTACCTTTGGTTCCCAAACGATAGTCTGCGTTTCGCCCGGCATTATCAGCATTTCTGAGTTGTTCATACCTTTTACTGCAAATCCATGAGGTATATCCCAGTCCTGCTCAAGGTTTGTTACATGGAAGTAAACCTTATCTCCTACTTTTACCCCTTCAATTACATCAGGTGTAAAATGAGACCTTATCATTCCAAGATATACGCGTACTTCATTCCCGTTCCGTACTACTTTTGCATCATTAACCGATTTAATTGCATGCGGATGTTTGTTCTCGTCTATCTTGAATATCTTGACGGAGTTTTTCGAGATCAGGTCTGCCGGGCAGCCCTGCGCATAGTGCGGCTCGCCTATTGTCGGGAAATCAGATAGCAGCTTCATCTTATCGCCTGATATATCATACAGCTGGGCTGATTGTGTCAGCTCTGGTCCTGTAGGAAGAAATCTGTCCTTTGTGATCTTGTTCATTACAACAAGATATTTACCGTATGGCTGTTTGCTGTCCCCGCCCGGTATCATAATGTGACCGACTGAATAAAACGAAGGAGCTCTGTCAACTACTTCAAGCTTCTTTATATCCCATTTAACAACTTCACTGCTTACAAACATTGAGGTATATGCAAAACCTTTGTCGTCAAATTCTGTGTGCAGCGGACCTAAACCGGGCTTCTGTACTTCGCCATGAAGCGCTGCTTCATATTTTATTACCGGAATTCCGCCAACATCGCCGTCAAATTCTTTATTCTCTATAGCTTTTATCATCTTGCTGTATGAAAATACAGGAATAACTGTTGCAAGCTTACCGCCGCCGATTATATATTCACCGCTCGGGTCAACATCGCAGCCATGGGGTGATTTTGGACAGGGGATATAATATACCATTCCCGGGCAGTCCTTCGGATCAAGCATCTTTACTGTTTTAAGTATTTCACTTTTTCCTGTATGGCTAGCTTCATCGTAAGTATTATGATAATATTCTGCTTCTTTATCTTTTCCTTTGCCCTGTGCTATATATTCTTCTGCTTTTTTCCAGTTAACTGCCATTATAAAGTCTTTATCCTTCTGGCTGGCATTAACCTCTAACAGTGTATGTGCCTGCTCTGTGTTGTAGCATGAAAAGAAAAACCAGTCATGTGAGGGACCCTTGCCTGCATGGCTTAAATCATAATCGAACGGAGGTGACATTATCTGGAATGCTACGCTCATATTGCCGCTCTGCGGATCTATTTTTACAAAGCTTACTGTTCCGTTGAATGTTTCCTTGTATGAATCTATTGGTACATCAAGCTCGTTTATAGGAATGCTGAAACGTGTTCCGCAAACAACATATTCCGAGTTTTCTGTTGTAAATGGTGATGAGTGATTTCCCGCGCTGTTCGGTATTTCAAGTATTTCTGCCGTGCGGAATGTTTTCAGGTCAATTCTGGCAAGCCGTGGCGTATTATTTCCGTTCAGGAAGATCCACCTGCCGTCGGGAACTCCGTTGGTCATTGATAACTCTGAATGATGAGAGTCATCCCAGGGAATAAATCCATGCGATGTCATAAGCATTGGTTTTGTTTCTTCTGTATATCCCCAGCCTTTTTCAGGATCAACCGAAAATACGGGTATTACCCTGAATAACCTGCCGGAAGGCAAACCGTATATTGCTAACTGACCGCTGAACCCGCCGGATATAAATGAATAAAACTCATCGTGCTTGCCGGGCGGTACAAATACCTTGCTTGCTGCATCTTCGCTTAAGCTTAATGTAGTTGAGCCGTCCTTTTTGCCGCAGCCCGCAAGCAGGATTATTGAAAACATTATTGCTAATATTAAGCCCGCTGTTATTGGCGGTAAAATGGATGATGATGATATTTTTGAAACCATCTGTTTCGAGAAATTCTTTACATTGAATTTCATTTTGGTTTTCTCCTTAAATTATAAATCTGTTTTATTTTTCGAAGCGTATTAATTATTTTCCTGTTTATATCTTTTGCTCTATGCTAACTGCTATTCACTACTCACTGCTCACTATTCACTAATCTTATTCTTTTGGCGTAACTTTACCTTCATCAACAGCTCTCATGTACTCTAATAATGCTCTTGCATCATCCTGTGATACATCCTGGAAAGTCATCTGCACAAGATACTGCGCAAATAGTTCCTTGGTTACTTTATCCTTCTGTGCCATTTCTACAGGATTCAGTATCTGGTTCATAATCCATTCCGGTCTCCTGCGTTTTGTTACATCTTTCAGCGGGGGGCCTACAAGCCTTGTACCGAACTTATGGCACGTTATACATTTTGAATTAAAAATAGTTTCTCCCTTTGTATATAATGCTGCATCTACCGGCGCTAACTTCATTTCTTCTTTTATCGGACCAACTCCAAATTCCTCTTTTTCGCCGCATCCGTTCAGTATTATTAATGCCAGCATTAGGGTAAATACTGCTGAAATTAAACACATTAATTTTATTTTTTTCATTTTTATTTTACCTTTCACTTATATTATAATGTTGTATAAATTTTTGTCAGTTTTTCTTCCAGTGCTTTTGCTTTGGGAAACAATACGTTGTTTTCAAGGTGTATGTGCATATGCAGGTCTTCTTCAAATTCCTTAAGCTCCTGGAACAGGACCCTGTATGTAGTGCAGGCATCCTGCGGAGGAGTGTATGCATCTGTAAGCATATTTATCTTTTTTACCAGCAGCCCTGCGTTATCGTGTTCTGATTCCATTACTTTTATCGGGTTACCTACCGTTCCAAACGGTGCTGCAGGTATTTCAATGGAATTTTTCAAAGCAAAACTTAATTTTTTTATGTATGGAAACAGCATTCTTTCTTCTTTTGCCATGTGTTCTATAAGCTCATCCTTTAATTCTGCAAATACTCCCTGCAAAACAGCAAGCTCGGGATGCCTTTCGCCATGTGCGCTGACAACTTTCTGAAGATGGTGTTCAATGGTTGAAACTGTATTGTTTACATAAGAGTGATGGTTGTTAATAATGTAATCTGTTAAGAAATCTGCTTCCCATTTATTAAAATGAGCGGATGATGGGCTGGATGTATCCAGCAATTCAAGCTCGGCTAAAAGTTTTTCTGCATCTACGCCTTTTTCAATGCAGGCGTTTTCAATAGATTTTTTACCGCCGCAGCAAAAATCAAGCCCGTGATCTTCAAACACACGTGCTGTATGGAAATTGTGTGCCACAATTTCACCTATCTTTGTATCTTTTTGTATCTGCATTTAATACTCCTTAATGCTGGTTGATTTTTATTTCTGATACAAAGTTACCTAACGGATGTGTGTTTACCTTTGACTTAAGTCAAACAAAAATATTTTTATAACTATGTGATATTATAATATTTACAAGGGCTATAATCGGTGAATTTATTACCAAATGAGGATGAATGTCATTTAAATAAATGATATATAATCCCGAAAACGAAGTTTATTTAGATATTTGTAAACGTAAAGGCTGAATAATTAGATCATGATTAATATATTACACAGCAGAATCTTTGAGCCTGTCCTTATCGCAAATCCTGATAATTTTTCCTTCAACTTCTATCATATCTTCATCCTGCAGCTTTTTTAATGTTCGCGAAAGTGTTTCTGGTATTGTTCCCAGGTAAGCAGCCAGGTCATTCTTGCTGATATTAAGTGAAATCTCATCTTTTCCGGCTGACTTCTTCTGCTCATCCAAAATATATCCTGCTACACGCTTTGCAACATCCTTAAGAGTAAGCTCTTCTATATGGTGATTCAGGTGCCTAAGCCTTTTTGCAAACCCTGAAACCATCTTTATGCATATTCTGCTGTTGTTTTCAAGCAGTTCACGGAACTGCCTTGCAGGCACAAGTATTACACGGGTTTCATCTTCTAAAGCCATTGCGTTTGCAGGATAGCGGAAGCTGTCAACAAACATTTCATCAAAATTTTCAAACAGCGGTACTTCGGCAAATGTATTGAATGGCGGGATAAGGTGTAATATATGTTCTTTGGCATCCTTTGATATTTTGTATATTTTTACCAGCCCGGTTATCGTAATATAAAATCCAAGGTAAGGCTCTGTATCAAAAAAAATAATATCACCCTTATTAAAGGTTTTTACCTTTACAATTCCGGCAAGTTTTTCCAGTTCTTCTTCGTCAAGTCCTGAAAAAATATAAACTTTCTTCAAATATTGCTTCACCATGTTAACAAAGTTACAAAAATTATTATTTTATTAAAATATCACTATATTGCAGTAGTATATTTAAGCTAATAAAAGGATTTAGATAAATATTGTTTTATTCAAATTTTATGTAGAAATTTCCGTTATTACTATGGAAGAATTAAAGAAAAATATTTTAAAAACTCTGCTTTATTACGATATATTTTCTCATCCTTTAAAAAGCGAGGAGATATTTTCATTCCTTCCCAAAAACGGTATACCTGCAGAAAAAGTAAAAGAGTTTCTTAAAAATTCTGCATCATCAGGAAATGCCCCTTTTGCCGAAAAAGACGGTTACTACTACATAAAACCCGCAGAAGAAAATGTAGCCAAACGGATAGAAAAGGAAAACTATTCCCGCAGAATGTGGAAGCGTGCTTCGCTTGTTACGCATATCATCAAACGGTTCCCCTTTGTAAGAGCAGTTATGGTTACAGGAAGCCTTTCAAAGAATTCCAGCGACCATACAAGCGACCTTGATTTTATGCTCATCACAAAACCCGGCAGATTGTGGATCGCAAGAACAATGCTGATGCTGTTCAAAAAAATATTTTTCCTTAACAGTTATAAGTTCTTCTGCATCAATTATTTCATCACAGAAGATAACCTGGAAATTTCCGATAAAAATATTTTTACTGCTACAGAAATTGCCACTATTAAAGCAACATATAACTCTGCATTATTGCACCGGTTCATTAATGAAAACAGCTGGATAAAAGATTACTTTCCGAATTATGTATTATGCGACCCGCTTCTGCATTCAGGCGGATGCAGGATACAGGAAAACCACAGCATAGTACAGAAAATTGCTGAATTTTTGCTCCCGGGCAGTATAGCTGCAATTCTGGATAAAAAACTTATGAATTTAACCAGAAACCACTGGAAAAAAAGATATCCCCGCCTGCCGGAACAGGAGCGTAATCATATGTTCCGTTCGACTGAAAATGTGTCAAAAACCCA
>LLZO01000230.1 GCA_001567545.1 Candidatus Tepidiaquacellales bacterium OLB5 | reverse complement strand
GAACGGGGATATGGATCATATATGTCATGGTCTCCTAACATTGCTTATTATGATGTCTTTTTCGTAGATAATAATACCGGATGGGTTACCGGTAATTCTGCTTTCATCCGTAAAACAACAAGCGGCGGAGCATTAGGCTGGACTCAACAACTATTGCCTTACGAAAATGGATTTGCTCTGCATTTTTTCAGCTCAACTGACGGAAGAGTTGTAGGTCCGAATGGCATAATGAGAACAATTAACGGCGGAACTAACTGGTTTTTGGAAACAAGCCCAACAAATCAGCAATTAAACGGAATATTTTTTACAGGCAGCGATACCGGTTACATTTGCGGCAGCAACGGAGTACTTTTAAAAACCGTAAACGGCGGACAAGTTACCAATATAAGTCCGGTTACTAATGAAATCCCCAGGAATTTCTCGCTTTCGCAAAACTATCCCAACCCGTTTAATCCTGCAACTAATTTCGAATTTTCTATTCCTATAACGGGTTTTGTAAACCTGGCTGTGTTTGATATTCTGGGCCGAGAAATTGAAACACTGGTAAATGACTATCTCAAACCCGGCACATATAAAGTTGATTGGTCAGCTGAAAAATATCCATCAGGAATTTATTTTTACCGCATAAGCGCCGGAGCGTTTACTGAAACAAAGAAAATGATGTTTGTAAAATGACGGTGTTATTTTATCATGACAGATTGCATCAATGCAGATAGAAAACTCCGCTTAAGAATAGCCGTTTAAATTCTGTATAACCTGTCAGATCTTCCTTTCCAGCAGCCACAGCTTTATGCCAAACAGGTTTGAGCTTAATTTTTCTGCCTGCGCAAAAAACTCGTCTGCTTTTTGTTTCTTTTCCTTTTTGTTCTCAGTTTCATAAACACCAATTAACATAATACAAAGCTTCAGAAATCTGTTTATAACCGAGCGGTATGAACGGCTTATAACTGCATTTCTTGCAAGGAACTGCGTAAATGAGTGAACCGCTGCCCGCGCTTCTTCGTAATTTTTTGTTTCTGTTAAAAGCTGCAAATGAACAAGCTTAACCTGCAGCTTTAAAATGAACGAAGGAAAATTTACCTTCGATATACTGTAAAGCGCTTTTTCGTAATTCCCAAGGCTGTATTCCCTTAATGCGTTTATATGGTTAAATACATTTTCCTTCTGCTCCGCGGCAACCCTGCCGGAATATCTTTTAATGAACTCATCTGCGGTAACAAACTCGCCCGCTTTTATAAATATTTTGGCGTAATGAATAAAATCAGGGTAATGAAATGTGCCAAGCGCTACTGCATCTTTGCTGAAGGCATGTTTAAACAGGTCTCCAAGCTCATAAATATATTTTTTTTCGGCAAGGTTATTATACCTTTCTGCGCAGAAACTGTTAAGGTAAAACAGCGCCATGTATGAATCTTCCTCATCCAGGCTGTCATAATCTTCCGTGTATATTTTTTTAAGCTCCCTGTAATATATTTCTTTTTTTTCTTCAAGCAGCAGGGCAATTAACCTGTATTGCCTTAAAGTGATATTTTCAAAGTCACTGTGTTTTTTTATATACTCCAGCACCTCGTCATACATTTTCATAGAAAACTTTTTATCGTTTTCTATGCTCACATGCTTCATAAGGGTATATTGTTTAAGCAGGTTAAGCAGCGAAAGCTCAAACTGCGCATTAAATGTTTCATCAAATCCTTCATTGGCATTCGGTTTCTTAATGGTATTTAGTATCTGCCTTTGGTCTGCCAGCAAAAATTTATTGTACAGATAAATGCCATCCCGGGTTTTTTGCGATTCCAGTTTTTTTTCTGCTGCAACTAGCGCTTTTTCGTGCAGGTCAAGCGCTCTTAATGAACGCAAATTTACCGTCAGGTTTATTTCCGGTATGAACTCAGTAAAATAAACAGGTTTTGTTCTTAAATAATTGTATGCAAGGTTCAGCAGGTCTGAAATCAGATTTTTTATCTTCTGGTATTCATATTCTTCCCCCGGGAAAAGTTTTTTGAATACGGTTTCTTCTTCAAGTGTTTTGTGGCTGAATGCCGGGTAAAATTTCAGTATATATTCAGCCAAACGGATAACCTTTTTGTTTTTATTGTAAAAAGGCGAACGTACAAAATCCGGAAATTTTTTTTATATCAGCCTGAGGAAAGTTTTTTAATAACTTTATTAGCCGTGTATTCTGCATAGTTTGTAATTTCTGCAAAAATACAGGTTTTTTTGTTAAAAACAGTGAATTTCATCATCTGATTTTTTCTAAAACGCGTTAAAAGTGTGTTTGAACTGCGCCGTTATTTTAAGCTATGTTTGCTTCACTAATGGCGTTTAAGGTTAAAAATTTTTTTCACCCCGCATTACTTCATAAGCATATAAGCATCTTAACGCCATTAGGATACTTTAAGCAAGTATTAGGAGTATGCGGGGTTTATTATTAAAGGAGTTATTTTAAAATGAAAAAAGTATTTTCTGTATTTGTGCTTTTAGCAGGTTTATCTGCACCAGGATTAATAGCCCAGTGGAGCCAGCAAAGCTCCGGAACAGTAAACAATCTTTATTCGGTATTTTTTATCAATAATAACACGGGCTGGTGCGCAGGCGGTGGAGGTACTATACTTAAAACAACCAACGGAGGTTCAAGCTGGTCTTTAACTTCTGTTTTCGGAGTTGACCAGTTTGTATCTATTCATTTTATAAATGATAATACCGGCTGGGGTGTTACCTATCTTTATAAACTTGTTAAAACAACCAATGCCGGTACCAACTGGAGCATTTTAGGAGAAGTAAACAACAGCAATCCGGTTAATTCAATGAAATTTGTTGATGCAAATACCGGCATTGCCGTTGGCAACAGCGCAAGCATTTACAGAACAACAAACGGCGGTTTTAACTGGGCGCAAATTCCTTCATTAACCTTCCGTGTTCTGCGATCGGTATATTTTGCTGATCTTAACACGGGCTATGCTGTGGGTGATTCAGGCACTGTGCGCAAAACTACAAATGCAGGCGCTGACTGGAATGTTATGCCCGTTGTTAATGCGCTGTACAATCTTAACAGTGTTTGTTTTGTTAATCCAAACACAGGATGGGCCTCAGGCCAGTTTGGAAAAATTTATAAAACAACAAACGGGGCAAGTTCATGGGAAGAGCAGGCAAGCGGTATTTCCGGAATTTCTAATCCGCTACATGCAATCCATTTTTCTGATATCAATTCAGGCTGCGCTGTGGGCTCAAACGGCAATATTACAAGAACGACAAACGGCGGCACAAGCTGGGTGGTGCAGTCAAGCGGCGTTACAAATGTTCTTTTAGGTGTGCATTTTCCAACAGGCTCAACCGGATTTGCCGTAGGAGTTCAAGGCAAGATACTGAATTATTCTGCCGCCCCGCCTGCAAGTGACTGGTCTTTGCTTAACAGTGGACATACAGGGCAGTTTTCCTCAATACACTTTGTTAACCAAAACACCGGCTGGACGCTTGGCAGCAATGATACAATTTTAAGAACTACAAACGGAGGAGCAAACTGGAGCGTTCTGAATACAGGAGTGAACAATATATACTATTCAGCATACTTTAATGATATAAATACCGGATACATTGCGGGATATAACGGAGCGCTTTATAAAACAACAAACGGCGGTGCAAACTGGTCTGCTTTAACAAGCGGTACGGGACAGATATTGTTAAGTATGGATTTTGTAAACAGTAATACAGGTTTTGCCGCCGGTACAATGGGTACAATTATAAAAACAACAAATGCGGGAGCGAACTGGCAATTACTTAATACTAATATTACAGCAAGTATTCACTCAATAAAATTTATTGGTCAAAACACCGGATTTGCCTGCGGAGCCTCGGGGAAAATAATAAAAACAACCAATGGCGGTGCAAACTGGAGTGAGCTTTCAGGCAATACGGCAGTAACACTATATTCAATAGAGCCTGTAAGCCCTGCGGTATTATATGCGGCGGGCGATAACGGAAATATTCTTTTTTCAGTCAACGGGGGAGCAAACTGGATCACACAAAGCTCAGGAAGCAGCAATACCATCAGAACAATTAAATTCTTAAACGGTGTAACGGGATATGCGGCAGGGTTTAATGGTACTATACTTAAAACAACAAATAACGGTGCAAACTGGACTACTGTTACAGGAATCCCGAACAGAAATTACCTTGCTATGAGTTTTTACGGTAATTCCGGCTGGGTTTCAGGCGATGCGGGTTCAATACTGAAATCAACAAACACCGGAGGAGTAATTGGAATTACTCAAACCGGCAATGAATTGCCTGAAGGTTTCTCGCTTTCCCAAAACTACCCCAATCCCTTTAACCCTGCCACAAACATTGAATTCAGTATTCCCAAAGAAAGTTACATAAATCTGGAAATTTACGATGCACTCGGAAGAAGAGTTGAAATACTGGTCAACAGCAAACTCAATCCCGGTACACATAAAGTTAATTGGAATGCATCAAATTATCCTAGCGGAGTTTACTTCTATACTATTTCAGCAGGCAACTATAGAGAAACAAAACGATTGGTTCTGGTTAAATAATGAAGTAATTTCTTATGTAAAGGCAGGTGTAAAAACCTGCCTTTTTTCAGCCCCTCTATGCAAACTCTTATACTTAAATCCGGAATTACACACTTATTCTTGCCAATATTGTTATGACATTAACACGATTTCTTCATTGAAAAAACCTCAAAAATTACCATTTTTTGAGGTTTTTGAGTATTTACCAGGTTTTTACATGCTCATTTAACCCCTGCTGCCGCAGTGCATTTTCAGGATTTACTCTTTGTAAAACCCTAACCCGTAAACCTATCTTTGTACCAGTTGAAATAATCAACTCAAAAACAAACAAAGAAAGGATTTACAAAATGAAAACAACAACAACAATCTCAAACACAGTTTTAAAAGTTACCGCAATTCTGGTATTTGCAGTTTTTTGCACTGCTCAGCTGAAATCACAGTACAGCCAGCAGTGGGTCTCTGCATTAAATTCAACGGGTAACAAAACCAATGTATTAAAAGATGTTTCAAACAATCTGTATACTTTTGGGGGAAACAAACTGGCTAAATTCAATTCTGCCGGCGCACTGGTATGGAGCACTACAACAGATTATATTCATGCAATGGCAATGGATAATTCCGGAAATATTTTTGTAACAGGCGGGTACAGCAATTATCCCAATGGTTCTATATTCATTAAAAAGTTCAGCAATAACGGTACAGAAATAATGTCTAAAATCAGCAGCGGGGGATATAACTATATTTACTCACCTGTTGATATTTCAGTTGATAACAGCGGAAATATTTATGTTTATACTTCATATTTTGTCAATGGGCAATATCACTCAAATTCTTCCCGTTTGTTCAAATTTGACAGCGCCGGAAATGAAGCATGGAGCACAACACCTTCCGGAACAGGAGCAGTCAGAATGTTAATGGATAATTCAGGTTACCCGGTGGTTGCAAGCACGACAATAAGTTATTACAGCCAGTTTCCGCCTTATACAACAATTACAAGATTCAGCTCATCGGGAAGCGTACTTAACAGCGTAATGATTGACTCAACAGGAGCTAACGATATTTCCATTTCAGGCTCAGGATATATATATTTAACCGGCAACAGAACAGTTAAAGTTAATCCCGGCTTCAGCGTTGATTGGGAAGTGATCAATAATTTTTACGGCCAGTCTGTTGAGTGCGATAACAACGGAAATGTTTTTGTTACAGGTAATACAAATTATTCAACCACTTCTAACATTGTTACTCAAAAATTATCAGCAGCCGGACAGCTTATGTGGAGCCAGGTTTATGACGGTCCAGTAAACGGTGAGGATTTTGTTTATGACATGCAGCTTGCAGCAAACGGCAGCGTGCTAATTACCGGTGCAACCGAGACCACTTCGGGCAATCTTGATATGTTCCTTATTAAATACAGCAATGCCGGCGGATTTATGAATTCAAATTTTTATAATGATATGCAGAATGATGAAGGCAGGAAGATAGTTTTACTTAACGGAAATGATGTTGCTTTATGCGGTCTAAACGGTTCAGGTTATTCATTTGATAAAGTTACCCTGGTAAAATTCAGCGATGTTACCGCTATAACCCCGCAGAACGGCCAGATACCCGATGGATTCAGCCTGTCACAGAACTACCCAAACCCGTTTAATCCGTCAACAAAAATATCATTCAGCCTGCCGGCAGCATCTTTTGTTAAAATGGCAGTATATGATATTACAGGCAGGGAAGTAAAAAACCTGGTTAATGAGAAAATGAATGCTGGGCAGTATGAAGTTGATTTCAACGCATCAGGACTTACAAGCGGTGTATATTTCTGCAGAATTACAGCAGGTGATTTTACAGACGTTAAAAAAATGATGTTGATAAAATGACGAAGTCATTTTTGAAATCCCGCAAGGCGGGACTGGCAAAATAAAGTTCGCGGTAATAACTAAAAAGCCTGCGTTTATTATAACGCAGGCTTTTGTTTTTACATTTTATTCAGCTTTTCAAGAAGCCACTCTCTGTATAAAGCCCCTTCGGTATTCATAATATCTTTTTCGGCAAAATACCGCTGCTCTTCTGAAAAGTTTTGCTGCAGCTTTACAAGCCTTGATACATTATTTACAAAACCCGTACTTATAGACCTGTATCTTTCTGAAATAAATTTACTTCCTGAAATAAAATGCCTGTATGCATCAATTGCTGAAATTAATTCCTCCGTATACCCCAGTTCGTAATATAACTTTACCTGCAGGTTTTTTATATCTATCTTAAAATGGAACAGCTCAAAATCTATGCTGTTTAATTTCTGTAAAGAAGCTGAAAATTCACTACTTTCGAAATAAAGAACTGCCTCTGCCAGATTTCCCATGCTTTTCTGCGAATCAGCGGGAAGCTTTTGTGTATATTCCCCGATAAACTTTTCCAGCCAAACGGTTTCTTTTACCATTGCAGCGGTATGAACAATGTTACGGAATATCCGCAGAATGAACTCTCCGCCCGGAGTATATGAATACAGTCCCTTATCCAGCATCTGAATGTAGGCTTCAAACAGGTCACGGGAATATTTTAGCTCCCCTTTTTCTATTTTAAGCGTACATACTGCCTCGAATATTGTGTAGAAATTTATCTTTTCAATATAGCTGAACTCATCCAGCCCTGTTTCAATAACTTTTTTAAATTCAGCAAAAAAATATTCGTTATCAGGATCAAGCAGAGACATTGCCTGGTAATACTCCGCGGCTATTACAGGATAATATTCACTTTTCGTTTCTTCCAGCGCTTTTATATAGTTATCAAGCATAAGATTGCGGGTCAGGTCATAAAAATTATTGGCGGGTGATTTTACCCCAAAATTCTTTTCGTTGATAAAGAGGCTTATCAGGCTTTTGCATATTACGGCGGCAGTATGGTTTGCAAACATTTCTGTTCTTTTTATTATTGCTTCTGAAGCAAGATGATCATTGCCTTCAAACGAGTAAAGTGAATTTTTATGGCGTTCAATTAGGTATCTTTTCCAGAAATAAAATTCATAATCACCGGTAAGCCGGCTGTATTTATTCTCGGTATATACCAGCTGCTTATGAGATTGTTTGTATAGCCTGCGTTCCGAAAGCTGTATAGATAAAGAAAGATCAAAATAAAAAGGGTCGTTCTTTAATCCTTTATAACTCAGATAATCTTTCAGCAGCTTCAGCAAATATGAATTAAGCCTTCTTACTGCCTGCATGTTGAATTTTTTCCCCGGGTACATCTTTTGAAAAATATTTTCGGCAGTAAAATTTTTGTTATCAAACCCGGGGTAAAACTTCTTTACAATGTTATAATATTTTACAGTTTCGTTTCTGCCGTTGAAAAACGGCGAACGTACAAACCTTGAAAAATCCCTGAGTTCGCCGGCTTTAAGTTTGGAAAACATGGAAAAAACATTCAGCATCTGCATATTTTTTGCGATTTTGTATGCTATAAATATCAGTAAAATAAGCATTATTTAACAATTATTCAAATATTTCTAAATTAAATTTGCGATTATTGATTTTTAATTTCTTTGTCTTATAAGTACACGGTTTATAGATTTGCCGCATTAACAATTGAATTTAAAATTACGGGACAGTCTGAAATGAATAAACCATTCATCAATCCTGATTATTTATCTGCTCTTCAGCAAATTTATTGCCCGGTAACGGGCAGGATAAAATACACCCGTCTGCGCGAGGGACTGTCCCGTATTTTGTTTCCTGCCTTACCCGGGCGGTATTTTTTTAGTATTTAATGTACCGATTTTAATTAATTAAAATTTATAAGCTATGAAAATTTTGAAATATGTTTTACTTTTTTTAAGTTTTTTTTCTCCGGTTTTTTCGCAGGGGTGGTTTGTTCAGTCAAGCGGTACACCGTATAATCTAAGCAGTGTTTACTTCGTAAACGATTTGACGGGTTGGGCTGTAGGCGACCTTGGAACAATCAGAAAAACAACTAACGGAGGCACAAACTGGTTTGCGCAATCAGGAAGCAGCGCATTAAGCTCTGTTTATTTTATCAATACAACTACGGGCTGGGGCGCCGGCCCGGGCGGATTGATCATTAAAACTACAAACGCAGGGGATAACTGGGCAGCCCAATCAAGCGGTGTAACAACACAGCTCCGTGCAATATTTTTTGTCAATTCATCAAAAGGATGGGCTGCAGGCGATGGCGGAGTAATCAGATATTCTTCTGATGGCGGCGCTAGCTGGAATCCGCAAACAAGCGGTACCGTGGAAACATTGTTCAGCATCTTCTTTTCCGGCGAAACACTTGGATGGATATCCGGTGCAAACGGAAAAATCATTAACACAAGCAGCGGCGGCACAAACTGGATTTCACAAACAACATCAACCACGTTTCATTTCTATTCCATTTCGTTTGTTGACCAGTTTACAGGCTGGGCAGTTGGCTACCAGGGAATTATCCGCAAAACTACAAATTCCGGGGTTAACTGGATTGAGCAGACAAGTAATGTTTCTAACTGGCTTTACAGTGTACAATTTATAAATTCTTTTACAGGATATGCATGCGGAACCACAGGTACTATCATTACAACACAAAACGGGGGTTTGAACTGGTCTGCGCAAACAACCCCCGTTGGCGATAATCTTTACGGGCTGCGTTTCAGCTCCGCATCAACCGGCTATGCAGTCGGCACAACGGGCAGAATTATAAAAACTACTAACGGCGGAATAACTTTTATATCTCCTGTTTCAAACCAGGTACCCGAAAATTTTGGTTTATCTCAAAACTATCCTAATCCATTTAATCCCGTTACTGAACTCGGTTTGCGGATTACTGATTTCGGATTAGTAAATCTAACAATTTTTGATGCCGCAGGAAGCAAAACAGAAACACTGTTTGATGATAACTTACCCGCCGGCACATATAAGATTACCTGGAATGCTTCTAAATACGGCAGTGGTGTGTATTTCTGCAGATTTACTGCGGGAAAATTTTCACAAACAATAAAAATGATATTAATTAAATAAAACATAACTATGAAATTTAACAGGATTATTTCAGTTTTAATTACGTTTATCTTTTGTGTAAATTCACTTTTGTTAAGCCAGTACAAAACAGAGTGGAGCAATTTTTACTCATCCAATGGAAATCTAAGCATAGATAAAGCTCAGTTTATTGCCTCAGATAAATGGGGAAATGTTATTGTGACCGGAGTTTCTAACACTGACGGCAAAGGCGATGATATAGTAACCATTAAATACGATAAATACGGAAATCAGCTTTGGATAGCTATATTTAACGGAACAGGAAGTTATAACGACAGACCGCGGTTTTTGGTCATTGATAACGACGGTAATATTATTATAACAGGTTCATCAACCGGCTCAGGCGGCACTTCAGATGATATTATCACTTTAAAATACAATAAAGATGGCGTGCTGATGTGGAATAATGTATTTGCATCCAAAGGTGGCATCGGCGATGAAGGAAGCTCGGTTGCCGCTGATGATCTGGGAAATGTTTACGTGACCGGCACAGCAGGGCATATTGTAACTGATAAATCCGGCATGGATTGGGTTACAATAAAATACTCACCTTCCGGTGAACAGCTCTGGATGAAACCGTATGATGATAATATTTCCAATGACCGTTCCGGCGTTTTAACAGTTGACCCGGCAGGAAATGTTTACGTTGCAGGGCAGTGTAATGCTCCTGCTTACCATATAGGGATAGCAAAATATGATAACTCCGGTAACCTGCTTTGGTTTGCAAAGTATGATGGGAAATCAGTTTCTTATGATAAACCAACAGATATAAAAACCGATAATGAAGGAAATGTTTATCTGACAGGGTACAGCAGCGAAGACAACAAAGATATTTTAACTTTAAAGCTTGATTATCTGGGTAATATTGTATGGAAGAAAAACTTTAACGGACCCGCAAACGGAAGCGATGAAGCTCAAAAACTTTTAGTTGATAAAGAAGGCAATATATATGTTGCCGGAACAGTTGAAGCCGGGAAGAAGAAACAATACAGGATAATATTAAAATATGATAATTCAGGAAGCGAGATCTGGAAAAATATTTCCGATAAACCGCTTTCCAAAAATATCGAAACCATTCAGCTGCTGCTTAACAGCAGCGGTAACCTGCTGGTTACAGGTTCATCTGTTATAAGCGGAAAGAGTTATTCAGAAATGGCAGCTGATTGTTTTTCACCTGCCGGCGGGCTTTTATGGCAGCATTATTTTTCAGCTGAAATCAGTATTCCAACTGCGCTTAATGCAGCTTTGGACCCGGATGATAATATTTTAATGGGCGGGTTTATTACTGGACAGGGAAATTATAATTACTGTACTGTTAAATTCAGCAAATAAGAGCTGAATCGCAATCGCAGGAAATATTTCATAACTTAAAAAGGGCTTTTTATAAGCCCCTTTTATTAAAATTTTTTTATATCTTGCTAATAACCAAGTGAGAGTTACCATTTCCCGCTCATTCAATAAAAACCTGAAGCGTATAATCTGTATTTCCCCTTTTTCCGCCTACAATTATTTTATATTCACCGTCAGAAGGAAGCGGCCCTTTCCATTTAACTGCCTCGTCTATTTCGCCAGCTCCGTCCAGGTAATATCTCGAGCTTCTGTCTTTAATGCGGAATACCGCATTTTCTTCTGATGATGATATAGTTACTGTCATTGTCTGGTGTTTGTTTGCAATAAGTATATAAGAAGTTTCCTCACCTCTCACCAGCGAGCCTGTTACCAGGGCAGAGCTGTCTCCTTTTTTAAATTTCAGCAGTTTTTCGGTTTCCTGCGCGCTGATCATTGTACCCGCGGTAAATATAAACAGCAGTATCAATAATACAATTAACTTTTTCATGGCAATATTGTTTAGTTTATAAAATAACAGCGCCGGGTATTTATCTGCCGATAATTAGCCGGCGCTGCAAAAATATTTTCCGTATGATGAACCTGCTGAAAAAGTTACAGGTTTATTAAATTATACTGAACTGTGTTTTAACCTATAAGTTTAGTTATTATTATGCTTATCGAAAGCAGCACGCCGAACATCAGCGTAAGCTGTGCAGTCATTGCGTCAAGCATTGCTATCTTGCCCGTATCTTCTATCTTTACGCCCTTTATCATATTCATGTTCTTTAAAGCTATTGGCAACGATAGAAATACAAGTAATGACCAGACTGAAAGCACGTTAAATACTACAAGCAATATTACTGTAAAATATGCTCCGACAATTAAAAAGACATATTCGCCCTTTGCAAAGCCTTCCCCGAAAACTGTTGCAAGCGTTTTAATGTTTGCCTTGCGGTCATTTATAATATCCCGCAGGTTATTTGCCTGAAGGATTCCCGTGACCAGCAGGCCCAGGGGAATTGATATCAGCGCTGCTGAAAGTGAAAACACTCCGGTTAATGCATACAGTGTTCCCGTAACTATAGCGGGGCCGTAGAGAAGGAAAATAAATATATCACCCAAGGCAATATATTTGTATCCAATAGGCCTGCCTGTGTAAAAGAAACCTCCTACAATACCTATTATTCCAAGCCACAATATCATCATGCCCCTGTCAAGGATTATTGGTAAACCAAACAATACTGCTAAACCGAATAATATCATGCCAAAGCGGAACATTTCCTTTGAGCTTAACAGCCCTTCGGGCAGAACCCTTGAGCCGCCAAGTGTACCTTTTGCATCAACACCGTGGCGGTAATCGTCAACATCGCTGATAACATTTGAGCCGGCATGAAGGAATAAAAGTGAAATTGCTATGAACGGCATTAAGTACCATGCAGTATCGCCGCCATGCAGCAATGCAAGCATTGCGCCTAAAAGGCATGGAATAAGCGATGCAGGAAATGAAAACGCCCGCACCGCCTGGAAATATACTGCACCCTTTGAAACCGGTTTGGATGGCTGTTCCTTAGCGGATGGATTTTTTGAAGCATTCTGAGCCTCTGACATACTGATATTATTATCCTTTCTTTAATTGGATGTTATGGTATAAATATCAACAAAAATAATGATATTTTTCTTAAGGGTAAATTGAAAAGTTTATGTTTAAACAGATATGATAAAACAGTAATTTAATTTAAGTTTTCTTTGAGTTTACCTGATAAATATTTATGCAGTATACTTGATACAAGAGTTTGGTACGGAAGCCCTTCCTGTAATGCTCTTACTTTCAGCATATCAAGGTCTCTTTTTGCAATTCTGATATTCATTCTCTGATCTTTTAAAATTGTATTTTCAGCAGCTTTCTTAAAGCGCTTTTTCATTCCGGATAAATTATCTGTACTTTTCCATTTTCCGGATTCAATACTTCTTTTTAATTTTCTTTCTTCTTTATCCATTTTGATTAATTTAAATATTTAGCGGTTAATTTTCTGCTGGGAAAGATTGTTTTAAGAAAAAATTCATTTTCTGTAATAACTGTTGGCACTGCGTAAATATAGTTTTTAAATTTAACCGCAAGTATTACTTGATTTTTGTATTCCTTTGACTTGTTTTCCAATATATCAAGAATATTTCCATTTTCAGCCGCAATAACTATATCCTCAAAACTTATTCCCCTGGTTTTTTTAAGTTTTTCATTTTTTTCGTTATTCCAGTTAAAACGCATTGCCAAATTTAATTATATGTGTGCCTTTTGTCAACACACAAGATTATCAACAAAAATAATGATATTTTTCTAAGGGTAAATTGAAAAGTTTATATTAAAACAGATATGATAAAACAGTAATTTAATTTAAGTTTTCTTTCAGTTTACCCGATAAATATTTATGCAGTATAATTGTTAATTGCTCATTGATAACTGTTCATTGCTAATGTTTCGCCTTCTTCTCATCTGTTCGCTCAAGGAACTGCCTGACGATCGGGTCTTCGGTTTTCCTGAGCTCTTCAGGCGTACCGTTAAAATGAACTATACCGTCGTACATCATGGCGACCCTGTCGCCTATTTCATATACTGTAAAGATATCATGCGTTACTATTATAGAAGTAACTTTAGGAGCCTGGCTTTGCGCAACAGTATCCATCAGCTCATCTATTGTTTCGCTGGTTATGGGATCAAGTCCGGTAGTTGGTTCATCATAAAGTATGTACTGGGGATTTGTTGCCAGCGCCCTTGCCAGACCAACACGCTTGCGCATACCGCCTGAAAGCTCCGAAGGCATTAGATTTTCAGTGCCCGGCAGGTTCACAAGCCCAAGCTTTTCCGTTATGATTTTATTTATCTCAGATTTCGGAGTCATCGTGTTTTCACGAAGCGCAATACCGATGTTTTCGCCAACGGACATTGAGTCAAACAAAGCTGCGCTCTGGAAAAGGAATCCGAACTTTTTACGTATTTCGTAAACTTCCTTTTCGTTCATTTTGGTGATATCTTCACCGTCAATAAGTATGCTTCCTTCATCAGGCCTCAGCAATCCTACAATATGCTTAAGCATAACCGATTTGCCGCAGCCGCTTGCGCCTATTATAACATTGGTCTTGCCTTCTTCTATTACAAGGTCAACACCGCGCAATACCTGCTTGCTGCCAAAACTTTTTTTTCAGATTTTTTATTTCTATCATAACCAGCTTAGTTGCCACGACCTTATGACTGCCTTAGCAGTTCAGGACTTGGAATGTTATTAAGTAACCCGGGCTTTAGCCCAAAAAATTTATAAAATTTTTAATCCATATTAATTCTGGGCTAAAGCCCTGTTTCTGAGTGTAACCTGTCCCACGGTCTAAAGACCGTGGCTAATCAGAATATATATCATTGTTAATTGCTCATTGCCAATTGCTCATTGCTAATTGTTCATTGATAATTGTCAATTGTTAATTGTCTTCTCACCACTTCAAGCGCCATCTTAGCCATTATATCCTTGTTCCTTAACCGGTCTTTTGTAAAAATATATTTTTTTGCAAATGAAATCTTTTTATCGCTGTACCCTATCCATACAAGCCCTACAGGCTTTCCGGGGCGCGCGCCGGTCGGACCCGCTATACCCGTTGTAGATAACCCGATATCCGTTTTCGAGCGTTTCCTGATGCCTTCCGCCATTTCAATTGCGGTAAGTTCACTAACTGCGCCGTATTTTTTCAGGGTTTCTTTCTTAACGCCCAGCAGCCTTTGTTTTGCTTCGTTTGCATAGCCTACTATTGCATCCATTACATACCCCGAGCTTCCCGAAATATCCGTAAGCTTGCTTGTAAGCAGCCCGCCGGTACATGATTCAGCGCAGGAAATTGTCAGCTTCTTTTTCTTTAACAGCGAGCCTACTGTTTTTTCGATTGAGCTTTCAGAATCAGAATAAATAAAATTCCCTGCCTTTGTCTTTATCAGCCCGGTTGTTTCTTTAAGAAGCTTATCAGCAATAAATTCACTAACTGCCGATACGGTTACCCGCAGGCGGACTTCATAGTTTGAAGGAAGGAATGCAAGCTTAACTTCATACCCGTTGCCCTTGCGGACTATCTTGTTTATATCGCCAAGCTTTTCGGCAAGCATAGATTCGCCTATCCCTATTGTATGCAGGGTCTGCTGTTTAATGACATTTCTTTTTTTGCTGCTGAATTTTTTCTGAAGGTACGGAAAAAACCCTGTCCGGCTGATATACTTCATTTCATACGGTACGCCGGGCATCACACAGAAAACTTTTCCGGCTTTATCTATAAGAAGCCCCGGAGCTGTACCCGTTTTGTTTTCCAGCACTTTTGCAATATCAGGCACAAGCGCCTGGCCAATATTGGCTGCCGGCATTTGTATTTTTCTGCGGGCAAAAATATTCTTTACGTGCTTCAGGACTTTTTCGTTAAGCACATATTTGCTTTTAAAGAATTTTGCAACTGTCTTTACGGTAATATCATCATGTGTCGGACCCAGGCCGCCGGTAACGGCAATTATATCATAATTTTTATAAGCGCTGCGGAATTCTTTTAGTATCTCCTTTTCATTATCCGGAATGGTCACAATGCGTCCGGCCGGAAATCCCATAGCAACAAGCTCTTTGCCAAGCCATGCAGCGTTAGTATTCACTACTTGCCCAATTAAAACCTCATCACCTATTGAAATTATCACTGACTTCATGAAGATTTTTACGGAATGACTGTAATTTAATTTGCTTAAAGGATTTCTTATAAAACAGTTTTTCTGATTTTTTTAATCTGCATTAAATTCACTCACAGCTCAATTAATAAAACACACACTATTCACTCAACACTATTCAAGGTAAACTCTCAAAAACTGGTACCATGCCAGGTGGGTTAATACCGCAGAAATGACACCTGCATACACCGCTGCAGCAATATCATCCATCATTATACCAAAGCCGTTTTCCCTGTTATCAAAGTATTTTGAGGGCTCCAGTTTAACAATATCAAAAAAACGGAATGTAAAAAATCCGATTATACCAAAAACCAGCTTTGTATCGAATGCAAAATCAGGGTCAAACGATTTGAATGAGAAGAACAGTTCGAACACTACAGAGCCTATAAGGTATGTAAAAAGCTGCCCGGCAACTTCATCAATTACAACTTCAGGCGGGTCTTCACCGTAACGGGGGCGCATTTTTTCGGCGGCTAATAAACCAACAATAAACACTAGGGCAGTTATTAGAGAAAGTGAATATACCCCGGATACGCGCGGAGTTAAATACAGAGCCAGCCCTATCAGCGAGCCGAATGTACCCGAAGCTATTGGTATAAAGCCTATATAAAATACGCTGCCAATCAGCGTAAATATTGCCGGTACTTTTACTTCTTCGTTTACCGGGTTCTTTTCTTTAATAAGCCTGAATGCCATTTAATTGATTTGCGGGATAATACTTTAATACCCGTTTTACACTTTTTAATTTTTTACGCTGTCCTGCTCAAAAATATATGCGATTCCGCTTGCTGCCGTCAGCAGTGTTATCAGCAGCAATATATAATAATTAATCTGTGAATGCAAATAAGTAATTATACTTTCACCCGCAGGCGTTCCGCCTGTCAGCGCTGCTGCTGAAATTAGCCCGAGCAGCAGAAAAATATATGTCATCTGGATAAAAGTCTTTGTTTTGGATATCATCGAAGTCCTGAACTCCCTGCCCCTCAGCTCCTGTATGCTCCGTACTGTTGTAAGCACTATATCCCTGAATATTATTATTGCTATTAAAACAACAACAGGAACCGGCTCTGATGTTCCTAAAAATGAGGGATCATTCTTTTTCAACAGGTAAAATCCGATAAACGCAGCAGAAGTAAGTATCTTATCTGCAAGCGGATCGATGAACTGGCCCCACCTGGTTTTAAATCCGTATTTTCGGGCATACCAGCCGTCATACCAGTCTGTTAATGCAGCAATGGTAAAAACAGCAAATGATGCTGCAACCATAGTATCAGAACCGGAAACAAACAGGTATAAAAATACCGGCGCCAGAAGTATCCTTATCAGACTTAATGTGTTCGGAAAATTCATCTAATGATTTCAGATTTCGGAATTGTGATTTCGGATTGCCTGCTCTGCATTGGTTTTAATGTTTTGATTTCAGCATTATAATCCAAAATCAGCAATCCGCATTCCGAAACTTAAAACTTCTTATTAGTTTTGTCTGTTATGAAAATTTTTATCTGAAAACAACTAAACTCTTTCAATTATAACAGCAATGCCCTGCCCTACTCCTATACACATTGAAGCAAGCCCGTACTTTAAATTCCTTTTTTCCATTTCATATAACAGTGTGGTCAGGATTCTTGCGCCGCTCATTCCAAGCGGGTGGCCCAGTGCAATTGCGCCGCCGTTTACATTAACTTTGTTCATATCAAGCCCAAGCTCATCTATGCAGGCAATAGCCTGCGCAGCAAAAGCCTCGTTAAGCTCAATAAGATCTATTTGTTCAAGCTTTAAGCCGGCGCGTTCAAGCGCCTTGCGGGATGCTGGTATCGGTCCCAGCCCCATGCAGTCAGGCTCAACACCTGCAACTGCGCTTGATATTATTTTTGCGCGTTTATTTAAGCCAAGCTCATCAGCTTTTTCACCTGATGCCAGCAATAATGCGCAGGCGCCGTCATTAACGCCGCTGGAATTCCCCGCTGTAACCGTACCGCCTTCTTTGGCAAATGCAGGCTTTAGCTTTGCAAGCTTATCAAGCGTTGTATCTAGCCTCGGGAATTCATCAACATCAAATATCACGGTTTCTTTTTTTGTGATTATTTCTACCGGCGTAATTTCGTTCCTGAACTTCCCGCCAAGTATTGCATCCTTGGCTTTCATCTGGGAAAGCATTGCAAACTCATCCTGCCTTTCACGCGGTATACTGTACCGTTTTGCAACGTTCTCTGCGGTTTCGCCCATTGAATACGGGTAATACATTTTTGCAAGCTTTGAATTTGTAAAGCGCCAGCCTATCGTTGTATCATAAACTGCATTTGTACGGGTGAATGCTTCAGCGGCCTTAGGCATAACAAAAGGCGCACGGGTCATCGATTCAGTTCCGCCGGCAATCATTACATCTCCTTCACCGGATAAAATGGCGCGCCATGCATCAATTACTGCCTGCATACCAGAACCGCATAAGCGGTTAACAGTTACACCGCCAACTGAAACCGGCAGACCTGCCAGCAGAACGCTCATCCTTGCAACATTGCGGTTATCTTCTCCTGCCTGGTTAGCACATCCCAAAACAACATCTTCAATAATATCCTTCGTGATTCCCTTGTCATCCAGATTCCTCTTAACAACTTCTTTTATCACTCCAGCTGCCATATCATCAGGTCTTACATCTTTTAACGCTCCTGCGTACTTGCCGATAGGCGTCCTGGCAGCATCAACTATAAATACCTCTTTTTTATGCATTTAATCTGTGTTCTTCCGGTGAAATTTTCTGAAATATTTCGCAAAATTAGCTAAATATAAGCCGTTAAACAAGGCAGGTTAATTTGCGTAAATTATGTGTTTTTTTCAAAGAAATTCATATAAAATTTATAAAACAATTACAATTTTGTTTCTTTGGTAGTTATTTAACTGAAAGTTATTTTTGTAAACAGGTTAAATGTTTTTAGTGATAATAATTAATATAAATAAATAATTATTCAGGAGGCATAATTGAATAAAATAAAGTTCATATCAGCATTGCTTATTACGGTTATTCTTGTAACAAGCTGCTCGATAGTTGATAAGCTTAAGGAAAAGCTTGGCTCAAAGGATTCCGGTGATAAAAAAGAGGAAACCACCAAAGAAGAAACAAAAGAAGTTACATCTACTGCAGACCTGGAGTTTTACAATAAATATATTGAAGTATCCAACAAGGTTCAGGATGCAGGAGAGAAGGTTTATAAGGATTACATGTCAAGCATCCCGGAACCCAAATCAATCAGCAAAAGTGATTTTATAATTGCGGTATCGTTCAAGCTTTCAGCAGATAACCTTGAACGGGTTTATAAGGAATACAACCGCTCTATGTTTGATGGCGGCGAGCTTTCAAAGCTCAACGCTTCAGATGAAATGAAAAACGAAATTGAAGGAAACTTTAAGGATGTGCTTAAAGGCATGCAGGAATTTTACAATACATCGGTAAAGGTGGCAGAGTATTACAGCAGCAGCGAATATAAAAACGATCTTTCAAAGGCTGTTGGATATGATGAAGAGTTAAAAGCTGCATACGGAAAGTATAAAGCTGCATTCGATAAGTTCTCGGCATCGGTTAAAAAATATAAGCCGCAGCGCAAACAGCGCGATATTGAATCTATCAGCAATCCCGACGAAAAAGCAGTGGCAATACTTATGAACTCATATGAAAATACGCTTGACGCTGCAGAGGAATTCTATGATGAATTCAGCGGACTTGAATTCAAGGGCGACCAGCAGAAGTCAAAGGAATTTTTCAGGAAGTTCGAAGATACTTTTAAAAAGGAAAAAGAAATTGTTATGAGCGCTGAGTTCAGCGATAAAACAAAATATATGAAATACAGCTACGAAGACTATTTCTCTAAGATGTGCAAAATGTTCACCGATGCCGGCAATAAGTTCTACGATAAATCACCGGATGCAAAGGATGAACGCGAGTTCAACAGGCTGTATGATGATGTAGTTAATAATTACAACTATATGATAACAGCTTATAATACCAATATTAATATTGTGAACAGCTTCAGAGTGTATTGATCGTGGTTAAGGATTTGTTAAGTAGCACAGACATTCTTGTCTGTGCTGTTTTTTATATACTAAACGTTTTCTTAAAACATAAAACCAATTCCCCCGCTGCCAAAAATATCAGGAGCCCGCTCTGATACACCAAAGCCGCCCTGAAGAACAGCCATAACATTTTTTGCAAAACGGTAACTTAAACCCGCGCCAAGCCTGTGATCAGGGGTTCGCTGGTGCTGAAAGTTACTGAATGCTTCCACGAAAGCGCCAAACTTTTTGCTTATACTTGCGTTCAGCGAAACGGAATAACTGCCGTATTTATCCGTGAAAGAATCGTAAACGTTCCACCCGTAACCGGCATTTGCGCCAATGCTGAAATTTTTCGAAATGTTCTTCTGCAGCATTAACCTGAATACTGGCGAAACATAATCCATATGAAAATAAAAATCTCCTGCGGGTATAAATACATCAGCCTTAATTGCGGTCGAAGGAATTATCTTATTTTCTTCAAATAGTTTTATTTTTATTCCAGCTTCAATGGGTCCGCCGGAATAAATACCGTTTCTTTGATGATAATAATTTTCCCATTGCGGCAGTGTGCCGCTAAGTTCCTGCATAAATACAACACCCAGTCTGAACTCCGCATTTTTGTAGACTCCAAGCCTGAAAGCCAGAGAAGGATTATTCATTTTCAGGTTATAATATGTTATAATGCTCTCGTATTCAGTTTTGGGCAGGAAGAAGTAATCAAACTCCGTGTACCAGCAGCTTCCGCCAAGCTCTATCTGTACTTTCCATTGCGGTATAATATCAGTTGCCAGCGTGACTTTTGAATGATCTACCGAGATAACTGAATCATTTTGTGAATATGTACAGGCCATAGAAATGAACAGGATAAGAAAAAGGATCTTAGTTTTCATGATAAGATATTGTTATAGTTGTATCACAAAAATGCGGAATAAAAAGAAGTTATAAAATGATGTTAATCATCAGATTGTATGAGTAAAAATCAGAAAACCCTGTTTAGAGTTAAAAATTGTTTAGAAATGAGAAGAAAATCAACATTCGACTTCTACGGAGCCGTTATTAACACTCAACGCAAATTCTATAAACATTTGACTACTACGGAGTTAGTACTGTTTTATAGAAAAACTAAACCATGATTAAATGGATCTTTAGAATAACTTGAAGTTGCTGAACTGCAAATCGTGGTAATCCTGTAATCATTTGAATCATGGTTCATTAGCTTTTTACTTAGGTAACCGCAAAGATACCCCGCCGCCAATAAAAAAATCGGGTGATTTTTTTGATAAACCAAATCCAAACGATGCATCAAGCTGAACATTCTTTAATACCAGGTAAGTCAGACCTGCATCAAATCTGTGATCAGGCGAAGTTTTCTGCGGCAGAAAGCCATATAACTCGGCAAATACTGAAAGTTTCTTTATAAGATTTGCGCCTATTGCAGCGGTATAAATACCCGTCGCGCCGCGTGAACCTGCGCCGAACTCTGCCCCTAAATTATATGAAAGCGAAACCCTGTTGCTTAACGAGTTTGTCATCGCAAAACGGAATTCTCCTCCAATGTAATCTGACTGGAACATGCTGTTTTCTTTGAACGGAATAGTGACACTTAACAGTAATGCAGTTTCAGGGGCTGAGCCTTTTTCTTTGAACAGCCCTATCTTAGCCCCGGCCATTAATGGTCCAAGTCCGCTTTCATTATAACTGTTGTTAAATATCGTGGTCTTGCTTGAGATGTGCTCTATCCCTGCGCGCAGTTCAAAATTCTTTGCCGCCCCGTACCTGAAAAGCAGCGAGGGGGCTGAAAGAACATTTATCTTTACATCATTTTGAGGCTCATCACTTTCTGCGGTTATCCCGGCTTCTATCTGGAAAGATTCCTTATCTACCAGGTAAGGTGACTCTGACTGGTCAGGCCTGTCGGTCGATATATCACCCGCCTGTGAAAATAAATACTGAGAGTTGAAATAAGTAAATAAAAGAAAAGCGAAAAAAAGTGTCTTCATATTTTATTTATTAATTTAATCATTTATTGAAATTATCAGCCGTTAAAATCCCCCTCCGCTTTTTGGGAAAGGGGAATGTTATAAAAAGAATATTTTTATTATCTGTACTGAATATTATTATAGTTTATACTGATAAATTCAACCGGAGATTAAAATCAATATACCTACTGCATAAACGGAAACGGAATAGTAACCATCCTGATAAACGAAAGCACCAGGATAACAACAGAAATTATTACATAAGTTTTCTGCATAACAGAGTGTGTTTTAAGCGATGCAAGCCCCAGAAAGAAAAGCACCACGGTAAAAAGCACCGTGCAAAGCGTAAAATCATCGCCATGCTTATTTGCTGAGTTGCCCTTTGTCATAAGTACGCCGGCTGAATCATTATAATGGTCGGCATCATTAAGCCTTGCCATTATACTGTCAAGCTGCGCCGCCTGTTCTTTATCATACTCGCTTACATCCTTCGGGTCTTCGGAAAGGTCCTTCTGCAGCCCCGGGCTTAGCTTGGTGAAAAAATATGCCGCATCTTCAGCATCGCCCTTTTCTGTGTTCTCTTTCCACTCGGAATAAATAATATCATCCTTCATATCGTTCACTTCGAACGAGTTCAGGTCGCTTAATGCTTCAAGATAAATTGTATTGCCGTGATTGGTAACAGTAACCGAGCTTGTATAGCTGTTCTGCATTTCACCGCCCCATAATGCGGAGCAGTATGCTGCAAATGCGCCGAGTATTGTGGTAATACCAAGCAGTATTGTGATAATAACCTCAAGTCTTGTTGCTTTTTCGGGTGCATCGCTGCTGGTTTTGTTCGTTTCTTCTGCCATTATATTTTATCCTCCTGTTATAAATTAAAATATTCAGCAAATATAATGGTTATTTTTTGATTTTTATGCTTTTACGGGGATCTTATTTCCTCGGAATTTCTGAACCGTGCGGATCTTTTTCGGGGAATCCAAGCTCTTCATCAAGCTCATCAACCATATCCTCGGTCAGTACGTGCTCAAGCTTTTCTGCTTCGGGGTGAATATGCTCTATATCAACCACGTTCTTATTCGTAATGTAAGTTTCCCACAGCCTGTGTGTTCTTACCAGCCTTAAGGCGTATTTAATTCCTTCATCGGTCAGCACGTAACTTCCGTTTGTCCTGCGCATAAGGTCTTTGCCCAGCAGTGTTTTAATAACACCTTCAACCCTGCTGTTTGAAATTCCAAGCTCATTGGCTATCTTATCCACCAGCTCAGTTTTGCCCGGTTCATCCTTAAAACGGTATGAAAGTTTAATTACATCTTCTATAAGTACAAATTTTGATGCAGATCTTCTGCGGAAAAGCTTTGTGACAACACCTTCTTTGGGAGAAAATAAAAATGCCAGCATAAACAAAACAACAGCTACCAGCACAATTGATGCACCTGAGGCAAAATTAAAATGGTATGAAAGATATAATCCTGTGATTGCCGATATTGTGCCGAACATTGCTGAAAGAAGCAGTATTTTTTTCAGGTTGCTGGAAAGCAAATAAGCTGTTGCAGGGGGAGTTATAAGCATGGCTATAATAAGTATTACGCCAACTGACTGCAGCCCGGCAACAATTGACATTGAAAGCAGCGTCATAAGCATATAATGCACAAGCGTTGTTGAAATCCCAATCGTCATTGCCATTGTCGGGTCAAACGATGTAAGCAATAGCTGTTTGTAAAACAGAACTATGCAGAGAATTATAACAAACATTATTATCATTGAAAGAGTAATATCACCTGTTGATACACCCAGAACATCGCCAAATAAATATGATGACAGGTCAATATGCACCTGCTTAAGCTGAGAAACCAGCAGGATACCAAGCGCAAAAGCGCCGGTGAAAATTATCCCTATCGAAGTATCTTCCTTGATTTTCGAATTCCTGTTGACAAATCCTATTAGAAGCACGGTTAGAATACCCGAAACGACTGCACCAATAAAAAGCGCGGCCTCGCTTTTGCCGGCAACCATGAAGCTTACCACCACACCCGGCAGAACGGCATGCGCAAGTGCATCGCCTATTAATGACATTCTGCGCAGCATAATGTATGTACCGATCAGTCCGCAGCTTATACCTATTGTCACAGAGGCAATTAATGCGCGCTGAATGAATTCGTATTGCACCGGCTCCAGCAGGTATTTAGATAATATATCCAATTTAGTTTATAGTTTACAGAAAATGTTAATAGTTTATAATTTATAATTGATAGTTGACAGTTATTTTTTTTCTGAATTCTTTTTACTGGTTTTAATTATTGCAGTAATTATTTTAATAAGTTCAATACATTCTTTGGCAATAGACTCAAAGGATTTTTTTGAAATATAACCTGAATCATGAAGCAGATTAAGCCAGTATTCTGTTTCCGATGCTTCTTTTAATGAAATGTATAGTTTATGAATAAAATCATTCCGGGATTCTGCCTGAACTGCTTCTTTAACATTTGCCCCTATTGAAGTACCGCAGCGTAAAATTTGTTTACTTAAAACAAACTCTTTTTTTTCTATCACTAAATGTCTATATAGCTTAATGATTCGTAATGCAAATGCATAAGATTTTTCTTCAACAATACTTCTGGTTTTCATCATTTTCTTTAAAATAAAATTAGAGTAAAGTATTATGAAATTTTAATGAATATCTATCATCTGTCAATTATCAACTGTCAACTTTTAGCTAACAAGCTCCTCTGTCTTCTGAAGCATTGTAAGCCTGCCGCCGTATGTTTTATTTATCAGCTCCGGAGTGAAAACATCCTCTGAATCACCATATGCTATTAATGTTTGATTTATCAGGATAAGTTTATCAAAATAATCCTTAACCATGCTGAGATCATGGTGTACTACAAGCAGTGTTTTTCCGTTATTTTTTAGTTCCTGCATTAATCCAAAGATAGCCCTTTCTGTTTTGGCATCAACTCCAACAAACGGCTCATCGAGGAAATAAATATCGCTTTCCTGCGCAAGGGCCCGGGCCAGAAAAACACGCTGCTGCTGCCCGCCTGAAAGCTGCCTTATCTGCCGTTTGGAATATTTATCCATTTCAACTTTCTGCAAAACCTGGTTTACAATTTTTTTATCACCTGCTTTCGGGAAACCTACAATTGGCAGGTGCGCAAACCGCCCCATCATTACTACATCTTCAACGTTTATGGGAAAGTCCCAGTCAAACTGCTCGCGCTGCGGTATATATGAAATCCGCTTTCGTGATTTATTAATATCATCCCCGAAGATCTTTATTTCCCCGGTATCAAACGGAAGCAAACCCAGCATGCCTTTCAGCAGGGTAGATTTTCCCGCGCCGTTTGGTCCAATTATACCTATCACACTGCCCGGCGCAATATTAAGGTTCACACCTTTTATTGCGGGCTTCTTGTGATACGATATCGTTAAATTCTTTACAGTTATTACATTCATATTTTACCGCCGTTTTAAAGCCTATGTTCTATTTTAAAGTCCCTGCTTTATTTTAATGCTTTTACAATTGTGTTTACGTTATGAGTTACCGCGCCTATGTATGTTCCTTCAAATGTTCCTTCATCGCCTACTGAATCAGAATAAAGCGTGCCGCCTACTTTTGCCCCTGTTTCACTTGAAATTTCTTCAAGCAGCTTCGGATTTACGCTGGTTTCTATAAAAACGGAATTTAATTTTCTTTCCTTAATAAGATCTATAAGCTTTTTCACGTCCTCTGTCTGTGCCTTCGCTTCTGTTGATATCCCCTGCAGTCCGCGCACTTCCAGGCCGTATGCCTTTCCGAAGTAACGGAAAGCGTCGTGTGAGGTTATCAGCACGCGTTTTTCCTGCGGAATATTCTGTATTTCGGTTTTTATCCAGCTGTCAAGTGAATCAAGTTTTTTTGTATAGTTTGTTAGATTTGTTTTATAATACTCTTCATTGGCTTTGTCTTTTTCTATGAATGCGTTTGCTATATTTAAAGCATATGTTTTAACATACTGCACGTTGAACCATGCATGCGGGTCAGGGTCGCCGAAACCCTTTTCATCAGTCATAGGCGTTAAGCCTGTTGTTACAGCAACAACGGTTTTATTTCCGCCGGCATTGTGCACCATTTCTTCTATCCAGTGTTCAAGCGCAAAACCGTTTATGAACACAAGATCGCTTTCTGATACAAGCCTCGGATCATTTGGCTTTGGTTTATACGTGTGCGGATCAAGCCCGACCCCGCAAATGCTTGTTGCATCCACTTTATCGCCGCCTATATTCTTTACTATATCATTGATAATAGTTATCGAGGATACGGCTTTTATCTTTCCGCTCGGGGTTTTGTTATCACTCTTACCGCATCCAAACAAAACCAGCGTTACTGCAATTATTGTAACTAAGTTGAATATTCTTTTCATATTTTTATTATTTTTATCATACTTCGACTCTGCTCCTTCTCACACCACATTTGATAAGACAAGCATGCGAGAGGAACTGCTGATAGTTTATATATTTGTCATTTGATCTTTGACATTTGACATTCCGGGGTTTTGTGTTGGTCCCGTGCTTTTACCTAGCAGGATCGCATTTCACATTTGACGTTTCATATTTGACGTTTCACGTTTGACATTTCACATTCTCATCCCGCAACAAATAACTGCTCTGCCATAATTTTACTCAGAAGGTTTTTTCTGCCTTCCGCTATTATTACAACTGACCCGTCAAAATCTATTTTTTCGGTCAATGTGATTTTGGAATTAAGCTTTATCCCTATCTTTGTTAAGTACTGCAGAATTTCTATCGATGAATCCTTAACTTTTGCAATTACATATTCCTTTCCCGGCTCTGCATTTTGCAGAAGCTTAAAATGTGTTGGAGCTAAGTTAAGCTCTTTATCCGGAATAGGGTCGCCATGTGGATCGAACTTCGGGAAACCGAGATATTCTTCCAGCTTGTTTATGAACATATCGCTGCATACATGCTCCAGCTTTTCTGCTTCTTCGTGAACCTGGTCCCATTCATACTGCAGGTGTTCCTGCAGAAAAACTTCAAGCAAACGGTGTTTGCGGATGAGGTTAAGCGAAATTTTTCTGCCGCCGGATGTAAGCTCAAAGCCGTGATACGGCTTATTATCTATTAAGCCTTCTTTGGAAAGCTTGTTAACCATTTCACTTACAGATGCAGGTGAAATTGATAGCGCGCTTGCAAGACTGCCGGTATTGACCTTGCCGCCTTCTTCCTGGATATGGTAAATATTCTTTAAATAATCCTCTTTTGAGCGTGTAGTCATACTTAATTATAAAATTAGGTTATCAGTATTACAAATTTAGGCATACCTAAATTTAATGTCAAGGGTGGATTTTGAGGATTTTTGAGTAATTTGTGGTATTGAGTGCTAAAGGAAATAATCTTAAATTACTGAAAATTCCATAATAAAATGAAAAAAATCAGCTTACTGTTTATTCTGTTTATATTTACAATTACTGCATACAGCCAGCAGCTAAACGTAACTTCACATTCTTTAATAGATACATCGGTAGAAAAAAAATATGAAATCAGGGCTTACTACCCTCAGTTTGATTTCGGCAAAGATGCATTGATGGGGGTTAACGGAATTGCAACCGATATCAATACAGAAATTATCCGGATAATTTACGGACAGATAAATCCGTTTAAAGAACAGTCAGCCGGCGATAACCTTGACTGCCCGCAGGAGCGTAATAATCTTGAAATAAATTATTCCATGATCTATAAAGATAACGGCTATATAAGCATAGTGTTCGAATCATTTCTGGATACTCGCTGTGCAGCGCATCCAATGACATACCGCACATCGTTCAACTATAATTATTTAAATAAAGGACTGCTTGCAGTTGATTCGCTTTTTTCTGCCGGGCTCTGCCTGGCTTACTTTCATCAGCGATTATTGCATTAAAGACCTGATGAAAAGGGCAAAAAAAGAAGGGCTGGAAAACAACGACCCCAATATCATCAAAGGCGCATCGCCTGTTTCTGATAATTTCAGGACATTCACAGTTAATGAATATACGCTTGATATAATATTTAACCTCTACCAGGTTGGTCCGTATGTGTGGGGCTTCCAGACAGTAAGCATTCC
>LLZO01000229.1 GCA_001567545.1 Candidatus Tepidiaquacellales bacterium OLB5 | reverse complement strand
GAAAATCACATAAATACTGACTTTTATTAACTGACATAAATGGTTATTTTTGCATTTATAACTTTTTTGAATGGAAAAATTGCATAAATTAAAGCCGGAAAATCCCGTAAAGGAATTTGATGAGTTTGTAACAATAATGAAAAGGCTGCGCAATGAGTGTCCCTGGGACCGTGAGCAGACACATGACTCAATCCGCCACCTTTTGCTGGAGGAAACCTACGAGACCCTTGAAGCCATTGACGAAAAGAACTATGACGAGCTTAAAAAGGAGCTTGGCGACCTGCTTCTGCATGTTGCTTTTAATGCAATTATAGCCGAAGGCGACGGTCATTTTGACCTTAAGGATGTAATAAATGCAATTAACCATAAAATGGTTACCCGCCACCCGCATGTATTTGGCGATACAGAAGTTAGCGGAACAAAGGAAGTATTAAAGAACTGGGAGCATATTAAGCTTGGCGAAGGCGGAAGGAAATCAGTGCTGGAAGGAGTGCCCAAAAACCTGCCCTCGCTTACCCGCGCTTACAGGATACAGGAAAAATCAGCCAAGGTTGGATTTGACTGGGATACCAGCGAAGATGCATTCAAAAAAATTGATGAGGAGCTGCAGGAATTCAAACATGAAGCTGAGTCCAAAAAAAATGCCGAAGGCAGGCTAAGCGATGAAGAAAGAGTAAAGCTTGAAAAAGAGCTTGGCGATATACTTTTTGCGATAGTGAATTATGCAAGGTTCTTCGAGATAAATCCTGAAAATGCGCTGAGGCTTACGATAGAAAAGTTCATAAAGCGCTTTAAGTATATAGAAGAAGAGCTTGAAACACGCGGCAAAAAAGTTACCGAAAGCGACCTTGCCGAAATGGATGCGATATGGAATGAATCAAAAAAACACATAAAATAATTTATACCCCGAAAATATAAAAATGAGGAATAAAAATACATCAATTTTAAAAGCAGCTTTAATTTTTGCTGTACTTTTTATTTACCAGTATACATATGCCCAGAAGATACCGCAGGCAAATATTGATGAGCTTTCAGCAAAGCTGGATTCCATTTGCCTGCCGCTTAAAAGCGCGGGAATAAAAGTTTCCTGCAAAGTAATGCATGCTGATTTCAGCAAGGTGCTTTATGAGCTTGACCCTGAGATACCGATGATACCTGCATCTATTACCAAACTTATCACCGGCGCAGCCGCTTTTTCTAAGCTTGGAGCAAACTACACCATCCCGACAAAAGTTTACACAGATGATAATGATATTAAGGACGGGATAATAAACGGAAATCTTTACATAAAAGGCTACGGTGACCCTGACCTGAATTCCGGGGATATACAGACTCTGGCAGATGAGATCACCAAAAAAGGAATAAAGCAGATAACAGGCAATATTGTTGCTGATGAATCGTATTTTGACAATGTTTATAAAACACTTTCAGGCGTATATAACAGCGATACCGGACCTTCATACTGGCCGTATGTAACTGCTCTGTGCCTTGATAAAACATACGGCGCAATGAGCGTGGGAAATCTGCTGTCATCAAATCTTTCTTATGCAGGTGTTACTGTAGATGGAGCAGTCATTGCAGGTTCAACACCTTCCGGTGTTAAAGAAGTAGCTCAGATAAGCCACAGCATATATGATGTACTGGCTTATATGCTTAAGGAAAGCGATAACCATTCAGCAATAACAATATTTAAGCTATTAGGCGCAAAATATAAAAACACGCCTGCTTCGCTTGAAGACGGACAGGATGTGATAATTTCATTCCTGAACGAAATTGGAGTTGACAGGTATTCATATGAAATTCTTGAAGGCTCAGGGTTAACACGGTATAACAAAGTAAATGCAGAGCTTTATATGAAGCTGCTTAAATATATGTATGATGACAGGTTCCTTTTTGATTATTTTATGAATGCATTAACAATTGCAGGCAAGGACGGAACATTAAGGAAAAGGATGATCGGGACAGAAGCAGAAGGCAATGTTTACGCCAAAACAGGAACGCTTAACAGCGTAAGCGCGTTAAGCGGTTATGTAATCAATAAGGACAGCGAAATATTAATTTTTTACTGTGTGATGAACGGCTTTGGCGGCAATGCGCTTGATATGCGCGCTGCGCAGGATGATGTTTGCATAACACTTGCCGGGTTCAGCCGGAAATAAATACTTTTACAATTAAACATTTTTCAATTGGCAAAATTTGAATTAGTATCGGATTATAAGCCTTCAGGCGACCAGCCAAAAGCCATTAAAGAGCTTACTGAAGGCATTAAGCGGGGTGATAAATACCAAACACTGCTTGGTGTTACGGGTTCGGGGAAAACATATACCATATCCCATGTTATTCAGAACATTGGCAAGCCGACTTTAATTATGAGCCATAATAAAACCCTTGCAGCGCAGCTTTACGGTGAATTCAAAAAATTCTTCCCGAAAAACAAGGTTGAATTCTTTATCAGCTATTACGATTATTACCAGCCGGAATCATATATACCAACAACGGATACATATATAGCGAAAGATCTTGCCATAAACGAAGAAATTGACAGGCTTCGCCTGCGCGCAACCACTGCCCTGCTTGAAGGCAGAAATGATGTGATAATTATTGCATCTGTATCATGCATATACGGAATCGGCGCGCCGCAGGAATATGCAGACCAGGTTGTAGTATTAACCCGGGGAGAAAAGATCGGCAGAAAAGAGCTTTTAAACAGGCTTATAAATATTCATTATGTGCGCAATGATTTTGAGTTCAAGCGCGGGGTTTTCCGCGTGAGAGGCGATGTAATTGATATTATTCCCGCATACGAAGATGATACTGCAATTCGTGTTGAGCTTTTTGATGATGAAATTGAAGGTTTAATGTATTTTGACAGGAAATC
>LLZO01000228.1 GCA_001567545.1 Candidatus Tepidiaquacellales bacterium OLB5 | reverse complement strand
ATATTCATAATAATCCCGTAAAAGCAGGTTTGGTAAAAGAAATGACGGATTGGAAATATTCTAGTGCAAAAAATTATTATCTTGAGGATCATTCAGTAATTTACGTATCAACAGATTGGAGCGTATAATAAGTGTCAGGTCTGAGGACCTGACACGAGCAGTGTGTTGTTGGATTCTCCGTTTCGGTCAGTTCCTCAGAAATGACCGGAATATTAAATCAACAGATTGGGGTGTTTAAACGTGTCAGTTCTGTCCGAAGGACTCCTGCTTATAGAACCTGACAAGAGCAGTGTGTTGATGGATTTCCGTTCAATCCGCTCCCGTCAGGTCCTAAGACCTGACGGAAAAATACTACAAAGCAAAAAAAAACGGGCTATAAAGCCCGTTTTTTTTTGTAATCTGTAATATGTAATTTCTAATCCCTACGCTAAACCGTACTTCTCAATAAAGCTTGTATCGTAATCACCTTCTATAAACTTCTCATGTTTCATCACTTTCTTATGGAACGGAATTGTAGTATGAACACCTTCGATTATAAATTCATCCAGTGCCCTGTACATTCTTTTAATTGCTTCTTCACGGTCATCAGCTGTAACAATCAGCTTTGCTATCATACTGTCATAATATGGCGGTATAAAATAATTTGCATAAGCATGAGTATCAACCCTTATGCCGATTCCTCCGGGCATGTGGAAAGATGTTATCTTTCCCGGTGAAGGTGCAAAATTCTTATCCGGATTTTCAGCATTTATTCTGCATTCTATAGAGTGTCCTTCACGTCTTACATTTTCAATCTTAATTTTTAATCCTGCAGCTACGGCAATCTGCTCGCGTATCAGATCAACACCTGTAACCTGCTCGGTCACAGGATGCTCAACCTGTACGCGGGTATTCATTTCCATAAAATAGAAGTTCTTGTTTTTATCAACAATAAACTCGACTGTTCCTGCACCTTCATATTTTACTGATTTAGCGCCTTTTACAGCTGCTGCTCCCATTGCTTCGCGGATCTCATCTG
>LLZO01000227.1 GCA_001567545.1 Candidatus Tepidiaquacellales bacterium OLB5 | reverse complement strand
GCAGCATCCTGTGTTCAGTCTGTTCTGCCCGGCTGAACACTTCAGGGATATCATTTTTGATTTGAGTCCCTGAGTCAAGCGGTAAAAACTTTTTCCAGAAATGTTTTCTGATGGATGAATAAAAAGTTGTTGTAATTATTTTAAAGAACCAGGACCTGAATTTAGCTTCCTCTTTTAAAGACGGGAAATTTTCAAAAGCAAGTAAAAATGACTGCTGCAGAACATCTTCAGCATCAGATGCCGACCAAGAGGCGCATAACGCCCTGCAGTACTTCAAAGCATCATTGTAATGCGGTTTAAGCAATTCGGTAAATAGCGCTGAATCCCGGGTCATTTAATAAAATTTAAGTAATTACTGATAATATGATGCAGCAAGACTTAAAAAAGTCGCAAAATTTAATTTGGTTTATTTATCGTAAAATTGTGTTAATTTTGTGATTATTCAACTCAATTATTATTAATAAATTATAATGAATAACCGTTATAAGGAAATTGGATTTAACCTTATAGCATGGCTGATAGCCGGAAATTTGTTTGTAATTTTCAGGTTCTTTGGAATGTATGGTCCCGACAGGTTTTTTATATTAATGAAACCGATTGAATTAGAACAGAAATTCCTGGAAGCAAATGTTGTTTCAATTCTGAACGGACTACTTCTTTCTCTGGTTGATTTAATGCTTGATACCCCGAATTTCAAAAGGAAGTCATTCAGGTACACTATAATAGTAAAAAGCTTAGCATATATTGTTATAATGTTTATATCAATAGTTATGCTTTTTATAATGGACGGGATATTGACTGGAAGAGATAACAATTTTTGGTACTCCCTTAATTATGCTCTTAACAGCAATTATACAATAGCATTGTATCTTTACGGTGCAGCAGTAAGCCTGATGATAAATTTTCTGAAACAGGTGAATAAAAAATTCGGACCGGGAATATTATGGAAGCTTTTTTCAGGCAAGTATTATTCACCCCGTGTAGAGCAGCGCATATTTATGTTCATTGACCTTAAGTCATCCACAACAATTGCCGAAAAGCTGGGACATTATAAATACAGCAGGCTTATACAGGATTGCTTTTATGATATTACGGAAGTTGTTGCCAAATATAAGGCTGAAATTTACCAGTATGTTGGCGATGAAATTGTATTAAGCTGGGAGCATGAAAAAGGTATAGAAGATGAAAACTGCCTGCGGTTCTTTTTTGAATTCAGGAAAAAAATTGATGAAAACTCAGGGTATTACACTGAAAAATACGGTGTTGTGCCGGAATTTAAAGCAGGAATGAACTGCGGATTTGTAACTGTAGCTGAAGTTGGCGAGATAAAAAAAGAAATAGCATACCATGGAGACGTTCTTAACACTGCATCAAGGATTCAGGACAAATGCAATGAGTATGATAAGCCGCTGCTTATTTCATCACACCTTTATAAACTTATACCGCGAAGCGGTAAATTTGCAATTAATATGATAGGAGAAATCCTGCTGAAAGGAAAACTTCAGCCGGTTGGAATTTACAGTGTTGAAGGAGGTAAATGGTAAATTACAGTATAAGAAAATCTAATGAAGATGATTTTATGTTAGCCTATGAGATAAGAAAAAATGCGCTGGGTGAGTATGTTAAGCAAACATGGGGCTGGGATGAAGACTGGCAGATGAAATATCACAAAGAAGATTTTGATACTGAAATACTGAGCGTAATTGAAGTTAACGGCGAAGCTGCCGGCACACTTGAAGTATATTATGATGATCATTCAATGATAATCAGCGGAATTTACTTAACTCATAAATTTCAAAACTTGGGAATTGGAACAAATATTTTATTAAATTTGCATAAACAAGCCGCAGCTAAAAATATGGGGGTAAGACTGCAGGTTTTAAAAGTTAACTTAAAAGCTAAAAAAATTGTATGAAAAACTAGGTTACATTGTTTATAGTACATCTGAAACACACTATCAATTAAAATATGATGGAAACTCAACAGGCCTGTAAAAATTGCGGAAGTATTTTAACAGGTAAATACTGCAGCAACTGCTCGCAGAATGCAGATATTCACAGGTTTACCTTAAAACATGCACTGCATGATTTTTTCCATTCATTTACACACATTGACCGCGGAATATTATTCCTGATTAAGGAATTATTTACCAGGCCCGGTTATGTTTCGAAGGAATATATTGAAGGCAAACGGAAAAAATATTTTAACCCGTTCC
>LLZO01000226.1 GCA_001567545.1 Candidatus Tepidiaquacellales bacterium OLB5 | reverse complement strand
TTCTCTTTTTGAATTATTTATCCTGAAGGTCATGTTCTTCCCTGACAGGTATATCGCCGATTATTTTAGCAAGTTTAGGATCAGCATATGCCCCGTAAGAATCAACCAGGATCCCTTTAGTTCCGTCTTTTGCAGTTAAAACATATATCACCGCATTATCAGAGGGATTTGAATCACCTTCATATCTTTCTATTCTTTCAATTATAAGGTCTTCGGGTCTGTATGTTTTTTTGCCTGAATCATCCAGAATTGTATCATTTTTTATGCTGAAATCATTTATATAACCTTCACTTCTTAACTGCTCAATAATTTCAATTACTGATTTCATTAGTTTGTACATAATCTCTCCTTTTTTATTCAGATTTTCTTATCCTATCAGTATGAATGCAGCTGTTAAAAAATAAATAACTGACTAGACATAAAAAAATTAGATATTTCATTATTCCGGCCTTTTAAAATACAGAATTTCTGAATCTAAAGTTAATACGCAAACAACCGCTGATAAAAATGCATTTTCCTGCGGAATCAATGAACCAATTGCTTCACCAATAAGTATAATCAGGACCAGATCTTCAAGCGAAAGCTCTGCCCGGCCCTTTTTACCAAGCAGCCTTAAACAGATAATTATAAGTAAATATAAGGCTGCACTTCCGCCGGCAACCGATAATAATTCCATTACATTTATACTGATTTGATTTCACCTTTTTTGCGTCTGGTTTTATTTACAGCAGCCATATCAATTCTTTTCGCTTTTTTTCCGTTTTTCCGGCTTCTCTTTCAGATTCAAATATATGTTTATATTGTCTTATTCTTTTTTCTGAGAGGCCGGTCATTCTTTTTTCTGCGTCTTAATTTCTTCATGCTGTTATGCTTCTTTTTTTGGTGATGTAATTATTTTCCTGCTGTTTTTTGCGGTTGAAATATACTGTTTAATTTTACAGGCAAATAAAAATACTTTTAGTTCCCTGGTTTTAAAAAGCTGGTCTGCCGCTTTAAAAAAGGGCAGACCTTGGGGATAAATCAGGGTATTGGAAAATTTTTATTGTTCGATTACGGAACTGCAGGCACCATTGCTTCTTTGTTCAGATCTTCAGATAAAATTGTCAGCTTTTCATCAGCAGAAATTTCTTCATCCTGCGTAGCTTCAAGCAGCTCTTCAATTTCGTTATAACCCAGCAGCCTTGCATAAGTTTTGGCGCAGCCATAGGAAGCAATTTCATAATGTTCAACTTTTTGCGCTGCAGCAATTAATGCTGCATCCCTTACTTCAGGCGTGCAGTCTGCTTCAATGATCTCTTTTCCTTCATCGATCAATCCTTCCATAGCCACACATTTTTTCCCATTCAGTGATTTCCCGGCAAGATCAGATATTTTTTCAAGCCGGGTAACCTGGTCTTCAGTTTCTTTTAAATGATCTTCAAAAGCCTGTTTCAAATTATCTGAATTTGCTGCTTTTGCCATTTTTGGAAGCGCTTTGGTAAGCTGTTTTTCCGCACTGTAAAGATCTTTTAACTCTTCAATTAAAAAATCTTCTAATGTTTTTAATTTTGACATAATCCAATCTCCGGTTTATTTTTGTATTTTCATTTGATCAAGCCCGTATATTAATAGGCTTTATTCTTTTTATCCTGTATAGCAGAGTTTTTCCTGTTGTTTTCATCCCTTTTTTTTTCCTGGGAAGTATGGGAATAATTATCTTTTTTTATAGTACCCCCAACGTTATCACCCTGTTTTTTTCATATGTTTCTGTTTTAGGGGGATTAAGAATAGAATCATCTCTTGTATCATTTATTTTGCCAGCTTTATCCGCAAACTGTTTTGTTCCTGTCTGCTGATAGTTCCCTCCCTGGTTATTTGCCTCATTCATTTTATCCTGCTGCCATTCAGCGTCTTTGGTTTTCGGGTCAGTAGTATCGTCTCTTTCAAGCCTATCAGGTTCATCACCCCTTTTATCTTTTCTTTCAGGCTGCTGCTTTTTTTCGGGCTCGGAACCCTTATCCCTGTTTATATCTTTTTCTGTGAGTTTATTCCTTTTTTCATCATCATATTCAGGTTTAAACCCGGTTTGACCGGTATTTTTTTCAGGCTGTTCACCGTTAATACCTGTTGTGATATCGTCATTTTTCTTTTCCGGAAACGGAAGGTCTACTTCCTTTTCAATATTTTTTTCATTCGTATTATCATTATTTCGTTCAGGTGCTTTGTTTTTTTCAATGTTAAAATTTTTATCGTTAGATTTAATTTCGTTAGGCATAGCTTAAACTCTCCTTTGCAGAATATTTTTGGTTAGATAATAAAGTTAATGCAAAAACTATGCCAAATTTCGAAACAGGATTTTTTCAAAAAATAAGGTATTTTCAAGGAAATTTAAAATATTCGTGACATATTTGACATAAAAAAGCAGGCTTGTTGCCTGCTTTAAAATTTTATTTTATTTACTCAAATTTCCATGATGCTGCAACACGGATGCACTTTTCATCCTTTCCGTTCGAGGTATCATTGCCTGAATACGGATTATCCAGGCTGCGTGATTCTGTTAACCAGAAAGATTTCCCCGGAATAGCAGTGCATGTTAGTTTATAAACAGTCCTGTTATCGAGCCCGAAATTTTTTATCATTGATTCCATTGAACCGGTTAGCTCTGAAAAACCTTTTCTTTGGATTGAGAGAGTTTTTGCAGCGGAAAGTTCTGAAACTATTTTTTCTGTTGTTGATACCCACATTTTCCAGCTGTTATCCATATCTGCAGCAGGCGCATATTTGACTGTGTTCATCAGGGTTTTCTTAAATTCTTCAGCTGAATTTTTTACACCGGCTGTATCATCGTCAGATAGTTCATCTTTAATATCTTCATATTTGTCAAATATGTCATTAAGTGCAGACCTGAATTCTTTGCTTTTCAGTGATGTGCTGTTAACAGGTTCTACCGGCGCGCTTTTAAATAATGAATCATTATCAAGCTTAGTATTTATAATTGTATCTAGCTCATGGCCCAGTATTTGTGAAGCAGAATCAATGGTTTGTTTTACTTCTCTCCTGTCTTCTTTTGAACATGAAGAGAGAAAAAATAAAAAAGTAAATACAAAATAAATCAATTGGTTCCTGAACATTTTTTAACCTCCTCAATTTTTTATTAAAGAGGTACAAAAATAATGCCAAAAAAGGGGAGATGCAGAAAATTATATCAGCTTATACCCAGGCTTTTAAGCTTCCTGTAAAAAGTCCTTTCGTTCATATTAAGCATCTTAGCAGCCCGGGATTTATTACCTCCTGATTCATCTAGCGCACTTAAAATAGCATCTTTTTCCGCCTTTTTTGTCAGGGTTTCGAATGATGTTTTATTAAATTCATTTTCTGAACCGATATCAGAATTTTTAGGTGTAACATCATCTGTAATGTTTATTTTCTCCACAATATTCCCAGAAGTCAGTAAAACTGCTCTTCTGATCGTATTTCTCAATTCTCTAACATTGCCCGGCCAGCTATGCCGGTTAATCTTTTTCATTACTTCATCTGAAACTGAAGAAACAGATTTATAAAATTCTTCATTAGCATCTTTGATAAAATGTTCAACTAAATATTCCAGATCACCGGTTCTGTTTCTTAATGGCGGTATATCAATATGAAATTCATTGAGCCTGTAATACAGATCTGCCCTGAATTTACTGCAGTTAACAGCATCGGCCAGACGTATGTTAGTTGCGGTAAGTATTCTTACATCAAGCAGCAACGCTTTTTTACCGCCAATTCTTGTTATTTTTCTTTCCTGAATAGCCCGCAGAAGCTTAATCTGGTTAGCGTCAGATAAGTTTGTAATTTCATCAAGAAAAATAGTTCCTCCGTTAGCCTGTTCAAACTTACCCTCGCGCTGAGATTTAGCATCTGTGAAAGCGCCTTTTTCGTGACCAAACAGTTCACTTTCAATCAACGATTCAGGAATTGCTCCGCAATCAACAGCAATAAACGGTTTATTAGCCCGTTCACTTGCCCTGTGAATCATATTAGCTATAACTTCTTTGCCTGTTCCGCTTTCACCCTGTATTAAAACCGTTAAATTTGTAGGAGCAACAATTTTCACCTGGTCAAAAACTTCTTTCATTTGCGGGCTTTTCCCGATAATGCCTTCACCTTTATATGAATCATCACCTTTTTTCCTGAGTATTTCCAGCTCTTTATTCAGATATCGTAATTCAAGCGCTTTCCTGATTGTAATAATCATACTGTCATTATCAAATGGTTTGGTCAGGTAATCGCTGGCTCCCTGTTTCATAGCCTCAACAGCATTTTTAATATCGCCAAAAGCCGTTAATATTATAAAAGGTATGTCTGGATCAATTTTTTTAATTTCAGCAAGAATCTTCATCCCGTCCATTTTCGGCATTTTCATATCGCAGATAACCAGGTCATATTTCAAAGTCTTAATTTCTTCAATTGCTTTATAACCGTCTTCTACAGATGACGGGAAAAAGCCATTTTCTTCCAAAACATTTTCGAGTGTGTATCGTAAAGATTCGTTATCATCAATAATTAAAATTTTTTCCATTGGCACTATTTTGAAATGATTTGATTATTATTTTTGAATGGAAGTTTTATTTCTACATGTGTACCTTTACCAGGATGACTGGTTATATTAAGAATACCATTATGGGATTTAATATATTGATATGCAAGTCCCAGTCCCAATCCTGTACCTGATTCTTTTGTTGTAAAAAACGGTTCAAAAATCTTATCCAAATTTTCAGGGGGAATGCCAATCCCTGTATCAATTATTTCTACAATCAGCCGTTGATGATATTTATCTTCTGTGGCTCTAATGGAAATATTGCCTCCGTTATCAATAGCATCTATGGCATTCGAAATAAAATTTAGCAGGGCATTTTCAAGTTTAACTTTATCTGCATACATAACGGGAAGATTTCCGGGAATTTGTTTGCTTAAAGCTATTTGTTTTTCAGAGCAGCGGGCTTCAATGCTGTTTATCATATTTTCCAGCATCTCAGATGGATTAAAATCATTATAAACCAGGTCTTCAGGAGAAGCAAAATTAAGAAGATCTTTAATTATTTTATTAGCAATATCAGAATTTACCAAGATATATTTAAGATGCTTTTTCATTTTTTCATCTTTAATTCCCGTTTTAGACATTAACTGAGCCAGCGCACTGATATTAGCCAAAGGGTTCCTTATTTCATGTGCAATACCTGAAGAAAATCTTCCCAATGCAGCAAGCTTTTCGTTATGTACTAGTTCTTTTTGAGCTTCCATTAGCTTAACATTGGTTTTTCTGAGCTCTTCTTCAACAAGCTTTATTTCAGTTATATCCTGAACACTACCGTATAACCTTAAAGGTTTTTTTCGTTTATCATATTCAACCCTGATAACCAAATTAAGATATTTAAGCCTTCCGGAAGGTACAACTATCCTGTAATCTAATTCAGTATCGGCAGGTTCTTTTTCAATTCTGGAAATTAGATTATCCATTGCAGAAAGATCTTTATAATAGATATATTTTCTCAGATTACTGTACTCCAGGGACTCGTCATGTGTATCTATTTCATAAATGCGGTACATTTCATCCGACCAGGAAATTTTTCCTGATTTCAGATCAATTTGCCAGCTCCCTAATTTTGCAATGCTTTGCGCTTCTTTAAGCTGCTTTTCGCTTTGTTTAACTTTTTCTTCAGCTTCTTTCATTTCTGTAACATCCATAAATGTTCCAACCATCCTGGTAATATTACCTGTTTTATCTTTTTCAATTTCTCCCTGTGAATGAATAATTTTAATTTTTCCTGATGAACTTTTAATATTTAGATAATAATCAAATGGGGTGTTATTTTCCAATGCTCTGTTTATTGCTTCTTCCCTGATTTTTTTGTTATCTTCATCCAGCTTATCAAGGTAAATTTGTTTTGTAATTTCAGTACCCTGTTCAATTTCAAAAATGTTATACATTTCAGCAGACCATTTTACCCTTTCTGTAACAGCATCCCATTCCCAGCTCCCTAGTTTGGCAATTTCCTGAGCTTCCTTTAAACGCTTTTCACTTTCAATAAGAGCCTGCTGCGCTTTTTTCCTTTCGGTAATATCACGGGTAACTTTAACAAAACCCTTAAGTTCATTCCCTTCGTAAAATGGTGAAAAAATTATATCAGCCCAGAATAATGAACCGTCACTTCGTTTTCTCCATCCCTCGCTCTCGTACCTTCCGAATTTAACAGCCATTTCCAGATTATAATCAGGTAATTTTTTATCAATATCACTTTCAATATAAAATACGGAAAAATGTTTTCCAAGAATTTCTTCAGCTTTAAATCCCTTTATTGTTTCAGCACCTTTATTCCAGCTTTTTACATTGCCGTTTTCATCAAGCAGTATAATTGCATAATCCCTGATGTTTTCCATTATCAGTGAAAGTTTTTCTTCATTATCCCTAATTTTAGTTTCTGCTTCATGAATTTCAGTTATATCAAGGCAGGTACCAACAAGCTTATTTACAATACCGTTTTCATCAAGTCTTACTCCGCCGGTTGAACGCAATACCTTAGTCCTGCCGGAAGGGGTAACAATTCTTTCATTAAATTCAAATGATTGTTTGGTATTATAAGCTGTTGAAATTTTTTCCCTGATCATAGTTCTGTCTTCGGGATGAATTCTGGAAATAAAACCTTCAAATGTATGATCAAAATCAGAAGATGAAATTTCATATATGTTATACATTTCATCTGACCATAATATTTTATCTGAACTAACATTCCATTGCCAGTTTCCTAATTTTGCAATAGTCTGTGCTTCGATAAGGGAGTTTCTGCTTTCAATAAGCTCATTTTCAATCTTTTTTCTTGAAGTTATGTCACGAATCATGCCTGTAAAATAAGTAACATTATTAAGGTCCCATTTTGCAAGAGAGAGCTCAATAGGAAATTCTTTGCCGTCTTTCTTTATTCCTGTTAATTCCACAGTTTTTCCCAGAATTCCTGAATTTCCGTTTTCAACAGTTGTTTTAAAATCAGATCCAAGGTATTGTACAAAATTAAAATTTATAAGTTTAGTAAGAGGCAGACCCCGGAGCTCTTCTGCTAAATATCTGAATATTTTTGCAGTACTGGAATTTATATAAATAATATTTCCTTGGCTGTTTACGGTAATTATAGAATCATTAGCGGTATCGGCAATTGCGCTGAAATGTTTTTCACGTTCCTTAATTTCATTAATAAATTCATTTTTACTTTTTACATTGCTGATTTCAGAAGAAATGTTCATAATACTATCAAGAACCTCTTTATCAAACTTTTTCCGGCTTTTGTTAAAGAATTCAAGTACACCAATAACAGAGTCTTTATCGATAACTGGTATCCAAATACATGAATTTAATCCTATCTTTCTGCACAGATCAGCCCTTTGATAGATTTTATTATCGTTTAGTTCAGAAATATCACGCCAAACAGGTTTTCTTTGGCCGATAACTTCTTCGGAAAATCCATGATAATGTTCGAACTTTAATTCTTCGGTTAAAACTCTGAAAACATCAAATGTGGGGTCCAGATTTTTATTCCACAAACCGGAACTGATAAGATAACTTCCGTTATACTTAAAATAATGTCCAATATCCCAGCCTGTATATTCACAAACTTTATCAATAGAGTATTGAATACATAATTCATAATCAGTAAACCTGTTTGATTCAACAGCCACTTCATTCACCAGGTTTAGAAGGCTGAACCTTTTCTGAAGGAGCGCAAGATTGTTCTTTTCAGCAGTAATATCCTGAACAATACCAACAACAGCGTCTACTTTTCCTTCTTCATCCCTGATAACAGATGCAGAAAGAAAAACGTTGAATTCAGTGCCATCGCTTTTTTTGTTTATCAGCTCGCCTTTCCACCCGTTTTTTATGGTTTCGGAAAGGATTAATTTCCTTTTTTCTTCTGAAATACTTTCTGTATATAAAACAGGAATGTTCTTTTCAAGAAGTTCGCTTTCTATATAACCGTAAACTGATTCAAAGGCCGGGTTAACGAAAATGGTCTGGTTTTGGAGATTTGTAATAAAAACACATTCTTTAATTCCCCTGATAGCATGTGCAAAAAGCTTAAGCCTGCTCTGAATTTTTTCTTTTATTGACATTTCATCCAAAAGGCGGTTTAGAGTATTTGCCAGCTCTATTGTTCTTTCATTAACCCTGTCTTCAAGTTCTTCATAGGCAGTTTTAAGGTTTTCTTCAGCTCTTTTTCTTTCAAGGAAATTTCCTACCTGCCTGCCGACTGACTCCAGTACTTCAAGCAGATCGATTTTGGGAGTCAATGAATTTTCATTAAAACATTCAATTACTGCTATTATTTTTTCACCATCTCTAATAGGTACAGCAAAACCTGATTGCCACCCCAGCTTTATCAAATCATCTTTTCTAAGCAGATTATCTTCGGCGGCAAGATCTTCGATCCAAAATGATTTTGCAGTATCCCAAACTTTTCCAGGAAGGCTTTCACCTTTATTTAAGGTACTATCACTTCCAAAGATCGATTTATGATTTTTTAATTTTATGGGAATATCACACCATAATGCTTTTTGTACAAGCAGGTTATTTTCAACAACCCATGCTATACCAAAATCCCAGTTAACCCCTGAACATATATTTTCCAGTACTCCCTTAAGAGCTTCTTCAGTTGATATTGCTTCTGTCAGAGTTCTGGATACAGAATATTGGATTTTTAGATATCTTTCGGTTCTTTTTTTTCTCATGAATATCTATTGCAATTCCAATATACCCAGAAAATTCATTACCGCTATACCTTGGTATAGCGCGGTTTAAGATCCATTTATAATCTCCTTCAGCTGTCTGTATTCTGTATTCAATTTCAAAAGGTTCTCTATGTTCAAAAGAAACTGCATAGCTGCTGAGTGTCCGTTCAATATCTTCTGGAAAAATTCCGTCAACCCAACCGTTTCCGCATTCCTGTTCAAGAGTCTTTCCCCTGAAGTTAAGCCAGCTTTTATTAAAGTATTCACATTTTTTATCCAATCCGGCGATCCAAATAAATACAGGGGCAGAATCTGCCATTTCTCTGAAACGGGTTTCACTTTCTCTGAGTGAATTTTCAATCTTTTTCCTGTTCTTAATTTCATTTATCAGTATCTCATTCGAAGTCTTTAATTCTGCGGTTCTGCTTTCAACTTTTTCTTCAAGCTCATCATATGATCTTTTCAGCAGGTCATCTGCCTTATTTTTATTTTTTATCATTTTATTGAAAATAAAAAGGGATGAACCCAGAACTAGAAAAGCGAACAAACTGGTAATTATTATAAAAGATTGCGTATCATTGAGATTGATATGAGAATTCTTCTGCCTGATTTCCAGCAATGAGAATTCTTTATTTTTAATATCTTCAGTTATCAAATTTAGTTTTTCTAGATTGTCCTGCGCAAGCATTGCCAGGTCAGTCTGCAAAGGTGAAACTTTCCCTTCAGTTCTGAACATCGTAATTGATGAATCAAGAAGAACTATTATACGGCCGGAAAGTGAATCAAGTAATTTTATATTCTCCTGCTGCGCTGAATTATCTGCAGTAAGATTTTTAAGCTGAATTAAATGATAATTTAAATTATACCTCTGAGCTGTATAATCTGAATAATATTTCTCATCACTTTTAACAATATAACTTCTGCGCTGTAAATGCAGATTAGAAAGTAAAATTTTAATTTCATCGTTTTTGCAAAACCCGGTTAGTTTGATCTACAAGATATATATTTGTTTTATATAAAGATATGTTATTATAGGTAATTATGCTTAAAACGATAAAGCAAAATAAAAATATTAATAAAACTGCAGGAATGAACTTTTCAAGGGGAAGCCTGTCTGCAATAATCCCTAAATTTTGATTTCTTTTAACCAAATATCCTGATTTTTTAAAAAATTTAAGACAATTATGTCATAGACACTTTTCGTATTTATTAATTAAACATCAAAAAGCCCAAAAAAGATTTGGCACAGAAATTGTTATTTTTATGTCTGTATAAAAAATAACAAATTCTGAATTAAATTAAAATGGAGGGCAGCATGTTAAATTTAAGGATTAATAAATGTGACGTTGGATACTTAAGATTATTAATTGATCTGGCAACGATTGAAATTAAAAAGAATAAAAAGAAAAGCAAAAATTCAAAAATTAATTAATTTTAATTCATAAAATGAATATTCTGATATTAATTGTTGAAGATGATAAATATATGAACGAAACGCTGTGTGAAGTACTTGAGTCAGAAGGATATAACGTTGAATCAGCAACAAGCGCACTGGAAGCTATAAATAAAATAAAGCACAGTGAAAAAATATATCATTTGCTGATACTCGACTATAACCTTCAATATCTGCAGGGAATAACAGGTTTAGATATATATAAACTAGCAAAAGAAGCCGATCCTGAGGTAAAAGCAATAATGATCTCTGCATACGGTAAAGATAAAGAGCTTAAACAAAAAGCAAATTCAGCAGGGATTAATGCTTTTATTGATAAACCGTTCCTGATCACAGACCTGATAGACGCTGTAGATAATTTACTCCGGCATTCAGACAGCATGGAAACAGCTTCGAATCATAACGGATCGGTTAATTAAATGAAAGTAATAAAAAGGAGAATTACATAATGGTTACATTTAGAAAAATTTCGCATTATTTAGTTGCGCTGCTGATCGCTATATCCGGAATTACATACTCACAGGTTAAAAATACTCCTGTCAGCAACTCTAAAGTAAAGAAACAGAGCTTTCCGCAGTTTAATATTGCTCCTTCAGGCGGTGCTGTATTTCCGTTAACCAGGGATTTCAGGTCTGATTTTAAACCGGGTGGAATTGTTGGGCTTGATATGGGAGTAAAGATAAATAAAGAAGTAGGAATATACAGTAAATTCAATTATATGTTCATGTCATCTAAAAAAAGCGGTGCTCCAATAGGTCAGTATATGGAATTTTCAGCAGGTCCAAGATACTATTTTACACATCCAAAGCTGAAATCACAGGTTTATTTTGAAGGCGGTGCCGGTGCATATTATTTCAAACAGAACAGTTACATTGACCCTATTGATGCAACAATTACTGTTAACCAGGTTTCGCAGACAAATGCCGGTATTAACGGTGGTATTGGTGCAAGCTTATACTTAAGTGATGTCGTTAATATTCTTGCTAAATCCAAATATCATAATGTGTTTACAAAAACAGGTTCAGTAGGATTTATGACCCTAAATGCAGGTATTGAATTTACAATAAAATAATCGATTTACTTACTAAATAACAGCAGCAGGGCAAATTGCCCTGCTGCAATTTTTAAAAAAAATTAAATATCAGATGAATAAACTTATTATTGCATTAATTTTATTTACTGCTGCCGTATTTTATACAGGATGCAGCGAAGATGAAGACCCTATTACACCGGGAACTACTGATACATCTGCAGTTAACTATAATGACCTGCTGATCTCAGAAAGAACAATACCATTTGATGATGCATTTAGCGGAGTGGATTTTTTCCGCGGAATTATTGTGCAGGATTCAAACCGCTATAAAGATGCAAACCTGATAGATTCTATTTCATTGGGAGACTCAGTGTATTATTTCCGTTCCGGTGATCTTTCGGATTTTCCGGCTTCGGTACCGGGATACAGGACAAGGTTTAAGCTGATCATGCTGCAGGCTTCCCAGTCACAATTCGACACAATGAAGGTAATACCTGATACGGATACTGCATTAACAGAAAACGATTTTACTTCTGATAATACAGAATCATTCCGTGCACCGCTGCTTTTTAATACAGTTTACGGGTTTTACCTGAAAGGAAAATATGATAATAATGTGACCCCTTATCCTGTTTACGGTATTCTTTATCTGGATGAAGCTTATAATGAATCTACCGGTTTTAAACTAAGGTTTGATATAAAAATTAACAAAGAAGGTACAAACAGATTTAAATCTCAATAATATAAAAGTAAACTGAGCTAAAGCAGTTTTAGGAGTAATAAAATGGAAGAAAGAAGAACATCATCAAAAGGATTCTTACTGGGCTTGCTTGCAGGCGGAGCCGCAGGAAGCATAGCGGCACTTTTGTATGCACCAAAAAGCGGAAGGGAACTAAGAAAAGATATCAGAAAAAAAAGCCGTGAAATTATCAATGAAACCGAACAATATGCAGCAAATACAAAAAACAGGGCTGCTGAAATAATTTCTGATGCCAGGAAAAAAGCTGAAAACCTTATACTGGATGCACGAAATAAAGCAGACAGTATCACTAAAGGGACTGAAAGGCTGTACGAACAGGGTAAAGAATTTGTTGCTGATGAAACTGCAAGAATAAAAGAGGCATTTAAAGCCGGCGTAAACACTTTTAACGATGAAAGAAAAAAATAAATTTATAATACCGCGGATGATTTCAGGAAGAATTTTTTCGGTTACTGATTAATATTCGCGGTATTAATTATTTAAAGAAGATAAATTATTGGTAATTTTAAAATTCAATAACTAAATATTAAGTAAACATTACAAAAATGCTGATAAACAAAAAAATCGATCTGTTAAATGAAACAATTGAAAATGAAGATTCAGAAAATGAAAAAATTTATAAATGGCTGTGTTTGCTGATATTGTTTATCTGGATCTTTTCAATGTTTGTTTTATAATTATTTAAAAATATAATTTACGGGGGTAAATTATGATGCTTTGGACCATCTTTATTTTTCTCATTTTCCTGTGGGTATTGGGAATTGTTTCAGGATTTGTAGGAAGTTACATACATTTTTTACTTATAGCTGCTGTTACAGTAATAATCATAAGTTTAATTAAAAGGAAATAAAACCTATGAAAATAATGATGCCGGAAAAAGACAAGGTTTTTATGAATGAAGTGTACATTCATCATAAATATTTTATGAATATTGCAAGAAAACTGACAATGAATGAATATGATGCTGAAAATCTTCTTCAGGATACTTATATAAGGGCTTTCAGATTTTTAAGTACTTTCGAGCCTGGAAGCAATTCAAAAGCCTGGATATTCAGGATTATGAAGAATCTTTTTATTAATTTCAGCAGGAAAAAACAGGCTCACCCGGTTTATCCGATTGATACAATTATTAATGAACCGCACTTTAATGAAGAAGAAAGTACTCTGAAATATTATGAAATAATTAAAATTATTGAAAAAATTAAAGATGATTATCGTCAGGTTATTATACTTTTTCACATTGAAGAATTTTCTTTATTGGAAATTTCAAAAAAACTGAACTGGCCTCTTGGAACAGTTAAAAGCCGGCTGCACAGGGCCAGGAAAGAGTTTAAAAGGGTTTTTGAAGATTCTGTCTCGTAAATTGTTTTTTTATAGGAGGCATCTGAAATGGAAAAGTACGGAAACCAGCTGTATATCGAAGGTGAAAACAACAGCCTGTTCATATATTTTCATTTGCATGATTTTAAAATAAAACGTGCATCCGAAATACTGGAAAACTATATTGATAATTTCAGGAAACATGATCTAGAAAAGATAAATATTTTTTTCTATGATAAAGGTGTACCCGGAGAGCATCTGAGTACATACAGAAAAACCAATAACAGGGCACTTACCAAAATCTTTAAGGGAATAAAGTGCATTACTTCGTGTTTTCATTATAAAAACAATGAAAAAATCATAAACAAGCCAAGATTGATAAATAAGAGGATTTAGCATGCAGAAAAGTTCCGCCAAACGAAAAGTAAGAAAAGCAGCAACCCAGAAAAAGCAGCCGGGACTGGAATATTTAATGGAGCCAAAGCCAAAGTTTGCTTCTATTAAGTACAGGCCATCAGGAAAACTTTCCGGTAAAACTGCTATAATTACCGGAGGCGACAGCGGAATTGGAAGAGCCGTTGCAGTAGCATTTTCGAGGGAAGGATGCAATACTGCAATAGTTTATCTGAATGAAACTAAAGATGCAGAGTTTACCCGGAATAAAATTGAAGAATTTAACGGCAAGTGTATACTGATAAAGGGAGATGTTTCTTCCGAAAAATTCTGCAAAAAAGCAGTTAAGGAGTGTTTAAAAGAATTCAGTGCTGTTGATATTGTAGTTAACAATGCAGCGGTACAGTACCCGCAGGATGATATTACCAAAATCACCCAAAAACAGCTTGAAAAAACATTCATGGTAAATGTATTTTCACAGTTTTACATGGTAAAAGCAGCAGTCAGCTTCATGAAAAAAAAATTCTGCCATTATAAACACCACTTCAGTAACTGCATACCGCGGCAGCAGTCATTTACTGGATTATTCTGCAACCAAGGGGGCAATTGTTACTTTCACAAGGTCGCTCTCAGCAAGTCTTGCAAAACGCGGGATCAAAGTAAACGGCGTAGCACCCGGTCCAATCTGGACACCATTAATACCAGCCTCATTTCCTCCGAAAGACGTCGCTTCATTTGGTACAGATGTCCCTTTGGGCAGGGCGGGGCAGCCTGAAGAAACTGCCCCATGCTACGTTTTTTTAGCCTCAGACGATTCTTCATATATGACCGGCCAGATCCTTCATCCTAACGGGGGAGAAATCATTAATGGCTGATTAATAGAACGGCAAAAAATCTATATGCTGAAAATTAGCGAAAATATTATACCGAAATATATTTTGTCAGGTTGTATAATTAAAATTCATAAATAAAAGACAGGATGGAATTTTAAAATATGAAAAAATTTTTTTCAAAATTTTATTTATTTTTAATGTTTAATTCACTGCTGTTATTACTTCCAGGATGCGATTTTATAGGCGATGTGTTTAAAACCGGAATTTGGGTGGGGGTTATAATAATTATAGCAATTCTTGCAGTTGCCGCTTTTATCTTTAAGATGTTTAAGAATTAATAAAAAATGAAAAATAGGACAAAAATCGCTGACCCATATTCATTAATTAAAGTATTGGTTTTAAATGCTTCTTTAAAGCATAAAGGAAAACTTTCCAATACAGAAGAACTAGTCAGTCTTGTGATATCATTTATGAAAAAAGATTATAAAGAATTAATTACTGAGTATATAAGACTTGCTGATTTATATATCCCCCCCGGAGTAAAATTCAGGGAAGATAAAAAAGATATGTGGCCGGTTATTTCAGAAAAAATTGTTGCATCAGATGTTATAATTTTTGCAACACCCATCTGGTGGGGTGCCAGGTCCAGCTTAATGCAAAGAGTTATAGAAAGAATGGATTCATTTGATGAACAGTATAAAGAAAAGGGCAGAAGTATACTGCTAAACAAAGTAGCCGGGGTTGTAATAACAGGAAGTGAAGACGGTGCACAATCAACACTAGGTTCAATTCTTTCTGTTTTAACATTTATGAATTTTACAATACCTCCTGAATGCTGTACCTATTGGGTAGGTGAAGTGGGAAAACCTCCGGAAAAAAATAAAAATGAAAGAAGAAAGAACAGGTCTACAAAAATAATGGCTCAAAAAATGGCTTTTAATATGCTTTATTATGCTAAGCTTTTGAAAAAATATCCTCTTAACCCTGCAAAATAGTATGACAATTATGTCATAATTCGCCTATATACGGCATTTATTAATCAATTAAATTAAAATTTATGGCATAATTTTTGGCATAATAATTGTATTAATAACATTATGCAATTAGAAATTTAAATTTAAAGAAATGGCAAAATGTATGCGGTGCGGCAACAATTATGATAAATCGTTTGAAATTAAAATGAATAACCGGATCTATGTTTTTGACAGTTTTGAATGCGCTATAAGCGAACTTGCACCCCGTTGCAAACATTGCGGTTGTTTGGTTATTGGGCACGGACTGGAAAATGACGGGATAATTTATTGCTGTTCCAGCTGCGCAGTTTCAGAAGGAGAAACAAATTTAACTGACAGAATTTAAATAATTTAATAAATAAGAAAGTCATGAAATCTTTATTTTCACTGATTTGTTATTCTATTGGAATATTATATATTATTTTCAGCACATTCAGTTATTTTTTTAATTTACATAATATGATAGTAACTGCAGCTCAGTTAATTAATTAAAAAATTATTGAAAGGAAAAACAATGAAGATCAATTTAAAACTAATTATTATTATGATTATTGCTGTTTCCTCAATTTCATTCAGCCAGCTGAAGGAAAAGGATAACTTATTAGGGGGTTCACTTGGATTCTGGGCAAAAGGCAATGTACCGATGTTCGGGGTAAATTTTGAATCGAACATTACACAAGCCGGAGTTGGAACAGTAGGTTTAGGCGGAATTTTCAGATACTATACTTTTACAAATACATATGGTAATGGTGATTCAAGAAGATATTCATTTTCATCTTTTGGTGCCCAGTTAAATTACAATTTTAACCAGATAGGGGACGGCAGCTTTGTTCCATATCTTGGGCTGGTTGTAGGTTATAATAATGTTAATCATACTTACACAGATGTAAGCAGAAATGCGGTTTATATAACGGATATATCTTATTCAAGCGGCGCATGGATATGGGGCCAGCTTGGTATGAGGTATTTTTTCAGTCCCAGGGTTGCAGGTTCTCTTAGGTTAGGCTTGGGTAATAATGATTTTAATACTCTTGAGCTTGGTATGGATTTTAAATTATAATTAAAAATTTTTATAAGAGGTTTATAAAATGAAATATTCAATTTTAAAAATCACAGCCTGTTTACTTGTATTGTTTTTTTTCAGCGGTTTTGTTTCGTGCACAAAAAGATCAGAGGATTCCGCAGACAATATGGTCAAAGAGGCTGACCTGGAAATTGTCAACACAACTGATCTGAATGAAACTGATGAAGATCTTTTAAATGTTGATTACAGGGAATTTTATGATGAGTTGGCTCCGCATGGAGAGTGGATAGAAGTAAGTGATGAAGAAATCGGGGTAGAGCTTAATAAAGGAACATCTTCCGGCAAAAGTCACAGGTCAATATCATTCAATGATTTATTTGGCGTTAAAGAAGCACATGCATTTGATGTAAGCTTTGGCGCATTTTTTGTCTGGAAGCCGGCTCCAAATCTTGCAGTAGGTATAGTAGCAGGCGAACCCGTAGCATATACTCCGTATACAAACGGTCAATGGATCTACAGCAGCAGCGGCTGGTATTTCAGAGCTGCAAGTCCGCATGAAGAAATCACACATCATTACGGCAGATGGGTATATTCACCAACAATGGGCTGGCTTTGGGTTCCGGGCAGAGTTTGGGCTCCTGCCTGGGTAGACTGGCGTGAACATGAAGAATATATAGCATGGACACCTGTTCCGCCGGGTATCTATATTGTCAATAATTATTTAATTGCTCCTCCGGTTTACGAAGAAAGATATGTTGTAATTGAAAGAAGATATTTTGTTGAACCGGAAATTTACAGGTATTCATATAAGGTTCATAATCATAAACATAAGTTTAAGATCAAAGAGTGGCGCAGAATGGACGGTATAATGGTAGTAAACAATACCGTCATAAACAGGGGTCCTGATGTTACTGTAATTCAATCAATTACTGGCAGGACTTTTGATCCCGTGATCATAAATCATACCGCAGGCGGAAATAAGATCAGTTATTCTGATAAAGAATACAGGGTCCATACACCGGAGTTTAAGAAAGTTAAAAAGGATGTTAAATATAAAGGACCTGTAAGTAAACCTAATGAATTTACAAACTTTAAAAGTGCATCCAAAAAAGAAACAGGAAGCAACGATAATTACCGCCCCGATAATGATAAAAAAGAACAGGACAGAAGTAAAAACGATAATAAAAACAGGGAAAATCCTGAAATAGATAGAAAGTATATTGATGATAAGGATATGAAGAACGGAAAAAATAATCAAAATGACAGAAATAAAAATGACGGAAGTTATAAGAGAAAAAATGACCAGGGGAAAAATGACCAGGGGAAAAATAATTCAAAACAGAAAGATAATATAAAAGAAAATAAAGGAAATGATAATAATTCAAAAGGCAAAGACAGAAAAAATGACGGTAACAGCCCCGGTAAAGAAAAAGGGAAAAAATTTAAAAACGATTCATACAAAGACAAAAATAACAATGACGGTGTAAAATATGATAATAAACAGAACGGGGAACAAAACCGGGATAATTCTAAAAAGAATAAAGGAAGGAAGTAGAAAGGTAAACTATGATTAAGATCAAAATAAAATATTTAACTTTAATAACATTATTTATTTTTAGTTCATATCTATTGCACGGCTGCGGAGAAGATTCTGTTGCGCCGCCCGCAGATAATGTAGATTTCAGCAGCATGAGCTCAGGCGATACGATAGGCGGTGATATCGGGATATTAGTTCTTGATACAGTAAAAGTTCTGATTAAAGATATCAAACTTAATGTAGCCAACGCTAACCAGGATTCTACCAATTTTAAAGTTGGCCCATATGTACTTTACCTGAACCTTGTTTCCAGTGTAAATATTGTAAGTACAGCTTACATTCCGCCGGGAACATATGATAAGGTAAAATTTGATATTCATAAACTTGGCGATAATGAAACTCCGCCTGATCCCGATTTCTTAGATGCTAACGGTAGATATTCAGTTGTAGTAAAAGGTACTTATAACGGATTGCCGTTTATATTCAAATCTAATAAATCGGCTCACCAGAAGCTAACTTTTCCGGGAAACCTGCAGGTATCTGCAAGCGGGAAATCAAACATTACTTTACAGGTAAAGCCGTATTTATGGTTCATTAAAAACGGGGTTTATCTTGACCCTTCCGATCCTGCAAACGAAAGTGATATTGATAATAATATAAAGGACAATATAAATAATAATTTTAAGTGTTTTGTTGATAATGACAGGAACGGGATCCCGGATTAAAAGAAATTCAGTGAAAAAAATTACCGGGGAACATTTTTATAATGTTCTCCGGTATTAATTTACAGCAATCAGAAAAA
>LLZO01000225.1 GCA_001567545.1 Candidatus Tepidiaquacellales bacterium OLB5 | reverse complement strand
GCTTCCAGCGCATTATTGACGGCAACTTTGCTGGCAAGCAGCTTGCCCATTGCTGCCTCTTTTGCGTACGGCATGTTCTGGTCCTTAAGCCATGCTGCTTCAAGCACAATATTCCTTGCAGCTTCTACATTAGTAGCCATATCAGCCAGCTTGAACTGTATTGCCTGCAGGTTTGATATCGGGTTTCCGAATGCTTTCCTAGTTTTTGCATACCTGACGGATGCTTCTAGCGATGCCTGCGCTATTCCAAGCGCCTGTGATGCAATTCCTATCCTTCCGCCGTTCAGGGTTTCCATCGCAATCTTAAACCCTAAGCCTTCACCGCCAAGCAATTGATCTTTATGCACCCGGCAGTTATTAAAGCTTACGGTGCATGTATCGCTGCTTCTTATACCAAGCTTGTCTTCTTTAATACCTGTACCAAGCCCTTCAGTTTCTTTATCAACCAGGAAAGTTGAAATCCCTTTATGCCCTTTTTCCTTATCGGTCATAGCCATAACAAAATAAGTATCGGCATTCTTGCCGTTTGTTATCCAGTTCTTAATACCGTTAAGTATATAGTAATCGCCGTCTTTTACTGCTTCAGTCTTTTGCTGGGTTGCATCACTGCCTGCTTCAGGCTCGCTTAAGCAGAAACATCCAAGCTTTTCGCCTGATGCCAGCGGTTTTAAAAAGCGCTCCTTCTGCTCATCCGTGCCCCAGTGATTTATACCAAAGCAAACAAGCGAATTATTCACGGACATTATCACCCCAACCGATGCATCGACTTTGGATATTTCTTCCATAGCCAGCACATAGCTGATGGTATCAAATCCTGCGCCGCCCCATTCAGGGGGAACCATCATGCCCATAAAGCCGAATTCACCCAGCTTTTTTACTATATCAAAGGGGAATTCTGCTTTAATATCCCTGTCAATCGAGCTTGGGGCAATTTCGTTCTGAGCAAAATCCCTTGCCGTATCTCTAATTGCTATTTGTTCTTCTGTAAAATTGAAATCCATTGTAGTATTTATTTAATTGAATTATTTCTTTGCGTAATCGTAAAATCCTCTGCCTGATTTTCTGCCTAAATAACCAGCAGCCACCATTTTCTTTAAAAGAGGGCAGGGACGGTATTTGGAGTCACCCAGTCCGTTATGAAGCACTTCCATTATGGATAAACATACATCAAGACCAATAAAATCAGCCAGCGTAAGCGGACCCATGGGGTGAGCCATGCCAAGCTTCATAACATTATCGATTGCTTCGGGAGTTGCTACGCCTTCCATTACACAGTACATTGCTTCGTTAAGCATGGGAAGCAGAACACGGTTAGAAACAAATCCCGGGTAATCATTTACCTCAACAGGCACTTTATCTATCTTTTCGGAAAGTTCTTTTATAATACTGTATGTTTCATCGCTTGTTGCAAGTCCGCGGATAACTTCGATGAGCTTCATTACCGGAACGGGATTCATAAAGTGCATACCGATAACTTTATCAGCCCGTTTAGTGAATGCAGCAATTTCAGTGATAGAAATTGATGATGTATTGCTTGCCAGAATTGCATCAGGCTTGCAGTTTGCATCAAGGGTTTTGAAAATTTCTTTCTTTATATCAAGGTTTTCGGTAGCCGCTTCAATTACCAGATCTGAATCCTTTGCATCAGCCAGATTTACCGAGGTTTTTATCTTCGCCAGCGCAGAATCCATCTTCTCTTTTGTGATAGCTTCTTTTTTAAGCTGGCGTTCAAGATTTCCTGTGATAGTTTTAATTGACCTGTCAAGGAATTCCTGTTTTATATCTATTAATGTAACATTATATCCGTATAAAGCAAATACATGGGCAATTCCGTTGCCCATTGTACCTGAACCGATTACTGAAATATTCTGAATGTTCATTTTTAATTTCAATTAAATTTTTTCAATAATAATTGCAGTTGCTTCGCCGCCGCCGTTGCAAAGTGTTACCAGTCCGTAGCGTTTATTGAGCCTGTGCAGGTTATACATCAATGTAATAAGCAGCCTTGCACCTGATGCCCCGATCGGGTGACCGATTGCAATTGCGCCGCCTGTTACGTTTACTTTTTCAGGGTCAATACCTGCTATCTGGTTAACTGCGCAGCTTACTACTGCGAAAGCTTCGTTAATTTCAAACAGGTCGATATCATTCTTGGTAAGCCCCGCTTTTTTGCAGACCTTATCAATTACATAACCCGGCGCTGTTGTGAACCACTCCGGCGCATGTGAATGAGTAGCCTGGGCAAGAATTTTAACCATAGGCTTTACACCCTGTGATGCGGCTTTTTCTGCTGACATTAACACAACTGCTCCTGCGCCGTCATTTATGTTTGATGCATTGAATGCAGTTATAGTGCCATCTTTTGTGAAAACCGGTTTTAATGAGAACGCTTTTTCAAAATTAACTTTTCCGGGGTCTTCATCGGTATCAAATAAAGTTACATTGCCTTTCCTGTCTTTCATTTCAACCGGAACAATCGCATCTTTAAAATATCCGTTCTTAATAGCATCCAGCGCTTTTTCATACGAGCCTTTTGCAAACTCATCCTGCATTTGCCGTGTTACTTTATGCTCTGTTGCGCACTGTTCGCCAAGCATGCCCATATGTTTGTTTCCGTACGGGTCCCAAAGCCCGTCATGTATCATCAGGTCAAAAATTTCTCCGTTGCCCATCCTGTAGCCGTTGCGCGCTTTTTTTAATATATAAGGTGCATTGGTCATCGATTCCATTCCGCCGGCAACAATAATATCGGCATCGCCGGCTTTAATAGCCTGGTGCCCGAACATAACTGATTTAAGACCTGACCCGCAGACTTTATTTACCGTTGTTGCCGATACCGTATCGGGGATACCTGCACCGATAGCTGCCTGCCTGGCGGGAGCCTGTCCTAATCCGCCCTGCAGAACATTTCCCATCAATACTTCGTCTATTTCTTCCGGCTTTACACCAGCTCTTTTAACTGCTTCCTTAATTGCAATTGCTCCAAGCTGCGGCGCAGAAAAACCGCTTAAGCTTCCGTTAAATGCTCCAACAGCTGTACGTGCGCCGGATACTATTACTGCTTCTTTCATTTTAAAAGTATATTATAATTTAATGTTTAAAAATATTATTTGGAATTTGATGCATTGATTATCTTAATGAATTTTTCTGCCTCCAGTGATGCTCCGCCTATCAGACCGCCGTTAACAGTCTGCGGGGTAAAAAGCTCCTTTGCATTTTCAGGGGTAACGCTTCCTCCGTAAATTATCTTAGTGTTCTTAGAAACATCATCGTTGTACATTTTCTTCAGCTTTTTACGGAGAAAATTATGAACGCTTTCTGCCTGGTGCGGAGTTGCGTTTTTGCCTGTTCCAATTGCCCATACAGGCTCGTATGCAATTGTTACGTTTGCAATGCCTTCTTCGCTTACGTGTGAAAGGCAGACTGTTATCTGTTCATCAATTACAGATTCGGTAAGCTTGTCTTCATGTTCCTGCAGGTTTTCTCCCACACAAACAATTGGCTTTAAGCCTTCATCAAGCGCTTTAAGCACTTTTTTGTTTATGATTGCATTTGTTTCGTTGAAATACTGCCTGCGCTCGGAGTGTCCCAGAATCACATATTCACAGCCGCATGATTTAAGCATACCGGCTGAAATTTCTCCGGTGTATGCGCCAATGGTTTCGAAATACATATTCTGTGCGCCAAGCTTTATCGGCGTTCCTGCAATTTTTTTATTCACTGCATCAAGCGATGTGAACGGCGGGCAGAGGACAACTTCCGTATCGGTAAGCTTGTATTTTTCAAAATACTTTTTTAGCTCATCTGCAAACTGCTGTGACTGCACCAGTCCCTTGTTCATCTTCCAGTTTGCTGCAATTAATTTTTTATTTGGCATTATTAAAACTCCGTTTCCTTATCAGTAAAATTCAGTTAATTGGATAAAATCTTGGTTATAAGCTCATTTACAGTTTTTGGATTTGCTTTCCCTTTGGATTCTTTCATGACTTTTCCGACAAAAAGCCCGAGAAGTTTAGTCTCGCCAGCGCGGTATCTTTCGGTTTCTTTTGGATTTTCATCCAGCACTTTTTT
>LLZO01000224.1 GCA_001567545.1 Candidatus Tepidiaquacellales bacterium OLB5 | reverse complement strand
AAAAATAATTTTAAACAGCAGTTTAAAATTTTAAGATTCACAGGTATCACACAGAATTTCCAAATCAAATTAAATAACCGGTAAATTGAGCAAAGGGGCAGCGGAAAAAGTAACCATTTCCCTGGATGCAATGGGTGGAGATAATGCTCCTGTTAACGAAGTTGCAGGAGCTATAGAGACCGTTGAAAATAATGACGGTATTAATATTACGCTTGTAGGCAAAGCCGGTTTAATTGAAAAAGAACTTAAAAAATACTCTTACAACAGTTCAAGAATAAATATTTTCAATGCCGAAGAAGTTATCGAAATGCATGAAAGCCCGGCTGAAGCTATGCGCAAAAAGCCGGATTCTTCGCTTGTTCAGGGATTAAAGCTTTGCCGTTCCGGTGAAGCTGATGGCTTTTTAAGCGCTGGCAATACCGGCGCTGTTATGGCAGCTTCGCTGTTTACACTCGGCAGAATTGCCAATGTTTCCCGTCCTACAATTGGTTCCCGGTTTCCAACTGAAAGAGGTATTTCTTTGGTTTTTGATGTAGGCGCAAACGTTGACTGCAAGCCCCTGCACCTGCTGCAGTTTGCTGTAATGGGCTCGGTATTTGCAAATCATATTTACGGAATTGATAATCCTAAAGTCGGGCTGCTTAGTGTAGGTGAGGAAAAATCTAAAGGTGATGCAGTTACAGTTGAAACCCATGAACTGCTGGAAAAAAGCGGGTTGAATTTTATCGGCAATGTTGAAGGCAGGGATATAATGAAAGGTGAAACTCATGTTATAGTATGTGACGGTTTCACCGGGAATATAGTTCTTAAATTTGCCGAAAGTGTGTTAAGCCTGCTTAAAACTAAATTTAAGGATTATGCGGACCGGGGTATTATTAACAAGCTTAAAGTAGGGATGGCTTACGGTACTTTAAAGGATATACTAAAGGATTTTGATTACCAGGAATATGGAGGAGTTCCGCTTCTGGGGGTAAACGGAGTTTCAATTATTGGCCACGGAAGGTCATCTCCCCGTGCAATAATGAACATGGCAATAAAAGCAGAACAAATGGTAAGGGCTGGAATAAACGATATAATAGCACAGAAAATAAAAGATATAAACGAATATAAAATTTAAATTATTCTCAAAAGAACATTTAATGTTCTTAAATTCAATTTTACGATAATATATATGAATAAAACGAGAGCGGCTATTACGGCAGTTGGTCACTATGTACCGGATAACATTATGACAAATGCTGACCTTGCAAAAATTGTTGAAACTAACGACGAATGGATCAAAACCAGGACCGGGATCAGTGAAAGAAGAATACTTAATAACGGAGAACCTTCTTCATTTATGGCTGTAGAAGCCATAAAGATGCTGCTTGAACGCAGGGGAATCACAGCTGATGAGCTTGATATGATACTGGTTGGAACTGTAACGCCAGATATGCTTTTTCCTTCAACTGCATGTATTATTCAGGAAAAGATAGGGGCTTCAAAAGCATGGGGATTTGATGTGCTTGCAGCGTGTTCCGGGTTTATTTTTACCCTGATCACAGGAGCCCAGTATATAGAAAGCGGAATGTGTAAAAAAGTACTTGTTGTTGGTTCTGATAAAATGAGTACAATTACAAACTTTAAAGACCGTAACACCTGTGTGCTGTTTGGAGACGGGGCAGGGTGCGTTCTGCTTGAACCTTCTGAAGACCCGGATTACGGAATTATGGATAGTATCCTTAGAGTTGACGGCAAGGGCGGAAAGTATCTGTATATGAAAGGCGGGGGAAGCCTGAATCCCCCAAGCCATGAAACTGTTGAAAATGACTGGCATTATGTATTCCAGGACGGGAAATTTGTGTTTAAAGATGCAGTAAAAGGTATGGCGGATGTTTCTGTTGAGCTCATGGAAAAGAATAATCTCAGTTCAGATGATATTTCTTACCTTGTACCGCACCAGGCTAATATGAGAATATTAACAGCATGCGCTGACAGGATGGGTTTGCCGCAGGATAAAGTTATGGTTAATATCCATAAATACGGCAATACAACAGCAGCAACAATCCCGTTATGCTTAAGTGAATACTGGGCAGAGGGAAAGATAAAAAAAGGCGATAATCTTGTGCTTTCCAGTTTTGGTGCCGGATACACCTGGGGTGCTATCTGGGTAAAATGGGCTTATTGATATGATTGTGAGGAGCGAAGCTACAAAGGATCTCATTTTGTTTTTTATTTTCATATTTAAAAAAGGACGTTAAAAGCGTCCTTTTTTATTGTTATTCAAAACATTTTCTATACTTAATCTATTGTTTTTCCTTAAAAAAGAATTTAATTTAGTATAACCAAAATTCCTCGGTTATGAAAAAATCATTCATATTTTCCTTTCTTTTAATTCTCTCAGCAGCAAATATATTTTCTCAAAGTGGTTGGTTTTGGCAAAACCCTTTGCCGCAGGGTAATGACATATACGATGTAAAAATTATTAATAATAATACTGCTTTAGCAGTTTGCGAAGATGGTATATTACTGAAAACTACAAATTCAGGAGTTAACTGGGCATACAATAAAAATCAAAATGCAATTTTTTACCGTTCAATTTTTTTTTATAAATAACCTGACAGGCTGGATAGCTTCACAGGGATTTATCTATAGAACAATTGATGGTGGTGATAACTGGGTACAGAAATCAGTTGGAAATGCCTGGACTTTGGAAACTATATTTTTTTGAATCCATTAACTGGTTATACAGCAGGACATCTTGGACGGATCTTTAAAACTACAGATGGAGGTGATTCCTGGATTTCTCAGGTAAGTACTACAGATAGTCCATTATTAAGCAGTTATTTTATGGATTCAAATACAGGTTTGATTGTTGGCTGGAATGGTAAGATACTGAAAACAATAAATGGCGGTACAACATGGGATTCAATCCCATCTGGTACAAATAACAGATTTACTTCAGTATTTTTCAGAAATTATAATAACGGGTGGATGACCAGTGAAAATGGGAATATTTACAGGACTTTGAACGGGGGTTTGAACTGGACCAGTATATCAATAGGTTCAACACTTTTCTCTGTTAAATTTGTTAATGATCTTACAGGTTGGGCTGTTGGTACAGCAATTCTTAAGACTATTAATGGAGGTAATAACTGGTTTGCACAGACAAATCCTGCAAATGAATATTACAAATCTGTAAACTTCCTTAATGACCAATATGGTATTGCAGTCGGTAATAAAGGCATCATAATTAAAACAACTAACAGTGGCCAAAATTGGTTTGAAGTATCATATAAAGCAACAGCAAACAGTATTGAAGATATATATTTCATAAATGATATGACGGGATGGGCTGTGGGTTATTATGGTGATATAGTTCATACTTCTAATACCGGTTTTACATGGAACAAAGTTTTCAGCAAAACAAATTTAATATTATCATCAGTCAGTTTTTATGATAATTTAACAGGCTGGGCTGCAGGCAGTGATTTGCTGAAAACTACAAACGGTGGACTGAACTGGGTGAATCAATATAATGGAATTGGAATTTCTGAACTGAAATCAATCGATATCAACAATATGTGGGCTTTAAAAAGCAATTTTTCCCTAATAAAATCAATTAATGGAGGTGATAACTGGAGTACAGTTAATACCGGTTATCCAAATCAATTATACGATCTGTATTTTTTAAATAACTTAACCGGATGGGTTATTGGTTCAGGTGAGATAATTTTATCAACAACAAATGGAGGTTCCTCATGGATATTGCAAAACGGAGGAGGTGGACCCGGGTTATCAAAATCAGTTTTTTTCCTGAATAATTTAACCGGATGGGTGTCAGTAATTAATCCGGGGAATAGTAATATGCTGCTTAAAACAACCAATGGAGGAATAAACTGGGTGTATCTGGTTTATGGTGTTCAAAACCAATTTAATAATTTATATTTTGCTGATCAAAATTCCGGGTGGATGACCTCAAGTGGACGAATTTATCATTCTACAAACGGCGGTATTAACTGGAATGTACAGGGCGGTATTAATAGTTCTGATTTAAATGCTTTATTTTTTATAAATAATTTAACAGGTTGGGCAGGCGGTTATAATGGCGCAATATTGAAAGACAACAAAACGGGGGGAAAG
>LLZO01000223.1 GCA_001567545.1 Candidatus Tepidiaquacellales bacterium OLB5 | reverse complement strand
GCAGGTTGCCGTAAATGTTGCCCAGCTCCAGCTTCCCGAAGAAGAAAAGGACCATTCCCCCGATACATATGATAATTGTAATAATGCTTCTAGAATCGAACTTTGTTTTAAGGAATAAAGGCTCAAGCACAACTAAATAAATGGGAGCAGTGAACTGCAGGAAAATTGCATTTGCAGCGGTTGTCATTTTGGTTGCTATTACAAAAAGTATAAGAATACCTGCATAAAATACTGCTGCGAAGTTTGAAACAGCATCAAACTCAAACTTCAGCTTTTGCTTCCGCAAAAGAGCAACCGCAAATACGGTCAATGCAGCAATAAGCGAGCGGTAGAATGATATCTGGAATGCATTAATTGTAAGGTACTTTATAAAAAACCCGCTTGTGCTCCATAAAAATGCAGTGAAGGAAATGTATATAAGTCCTTTACGGTGTGGGGGAATTGCACTCATCCGATTCAGCATGATGCAATATCCTTTAAAAAATAAAGTATTTCAATGTATGACCTTATTCCATCCCAAAAGGGAATAGCAAATTATTTCCGTGCAGCCATATCTACAACAAGAGGAGAAAAGAAAATTGAATCGGGGTTGTTTTTGTGGGCATTCCAGTCATTAAGTATTTCCTCGGCAATATCACTTGGCATTATACCCTTTTGCACCATTTGCGGAATGTGGTGTGTGATAAAAAGATCGTGCCATTTGAATATCCCGCTTTCGGGATCTCCGGCAAGTGAATGCGGTTCATAAATTATTTGTTCAAGTCCAAGTTCTTTGAAAATTTTGGGAATTCTTTCTGCAATCTGAAGATCGCCCCCGGTAGTTTTCCAGTATTCCATAACGTATGGCGGAAGTTTATCATAAGCACCGCCCCTTGGTATCAGGTTAAGTCCGTGGAAAGCATAATCCTGAAGCGCAATAATTCCGCCCGGTTTCAGTGACCCGGCTAAGCTGCTGATAAATTTTACAGGGTCAGGTACAAAACCAATTACCCAGCGTGAAAATACCATATCAAAATAATTTTCCGGCAGGACGGCAGATTCTGCCGTTCCCAAAATAGTTTCAGCATTTTTCCATTCATTTTCAGAGGCAAAATTTCTGAAATGATCAAGGTAAACTTCCGATGGCTCCAGGGCAGTTATTTCGCCTGTATCGCCGATTATCTTTCTGATATCAAATGAAACAAAACCCGGACCTGAACCGGCATCAAGGACTTTCCAGCCTTTTTGCAACCCGGTGTTATTCAAAAATCCATCTGTTACTTTTTTCCACACCCCGTGCTGAAAATGCAGCCGGTTCAGCTCAAAATCATTGACGCCAAGCAGGTAATCTTTTTCTGATTTCATGAATGCTAATATAGCATAGCTGTTTTTGAAATACCACCGAAAATTAAACAGCAAATTCAGGAATCAATAATATACTCATCCAAAGAATTTAAGTTACAGGATTATTATATTTGCAGTATGGAAACTTGTTCAAACTGCGGAGCTGAATTAACCGGGAAGTATTGTACGGAGTGCGGACAGGGCAGGGTTAAACGCCTTGAAGTGAAGACCATTGTTCACGATGTAACACACGGTATCCTGCACTGGGAAAATTCATTTTTAAGGACCTTCAAAAACCTTGTTTTCAGCCCCGGCAGAACAGTAAAAGAATATATTAAAGGCAAACGGAAATATTATGTTAAGCCTTTCACTTACTTTATTTTCATACAAACAGTATTTGTAATTGTTTTTCACTGGATGAGTGAAAAATATTTTGCATTCCTTAATGTATCATTTCCGCAGAAAGGTGAAAAACTGAGCCAGAGCGTGA
>LLZO01000222.1 GCA_001567545.1 Candidatus Tepidiaquacellales bacterium OLB5 | reverse complement strand
ATATATACTTATTTATTAATTCTTTTTACGCGTATTATAATTATCGTATTTGCCTGATTTCTGCATTTCATTTCTTTCTTCTTCTGATTTTTTATCAACAGATTCCAGGTCCTTGCTGTAGCGGTCCAGGTTTTCCTGCTGGCGTTTCATTTCAGGTGATGGAGCTACATCATTCATCTGTTTGCTCATGTAATCCTGCGCGCCGGTCATTATTTCCTTAGCCCTTACATAATTACCTTCATCAACATTTCTCATTGCTTCTTCCATCATCTCATTGGCTTCGAACATTGCAATATTCTGCACAACCATTTCATTTTTGCTGCTGTTGTATTTATCCAGGCTTGATGTCTGCTCAATCCTGTTCTCATTTCTTTCAGTGACCTGCCTGAAATCTGCAGTAACATCGCTGTAAGTAAGCTCATTTTCAAATACCAGCTTTTTTGAAGAGGGCTGGGTAACATCAAATTTTATCAGCACAGATTTTTTCTGTCCTGCAAATATATCCTTAAAATCAATTGTTACATAATCACCTTCAACTTCATAGGGATAGCCGAACACTTTGCTGACCCTAAGGTTATCTTTGGGAAAGCGTACTTTCATTTTTGTACCCTGCCCCACCAGGTTTTTCATACCTTTAAGCTCTGATGCAAATATTTCGGGAATATCGCTGGAATTTTTTATATAGTAATAATTTCCCCTGCCGTAATCTGCAATATCGGTCATTAAATTTTCATTAAATTCATTTCCAACACCAAAAGTAGAAATTGTAATACCGTCGCGGCGGTTCTTTTCGCGGACCATATCAGCCAGCTTATAGCGGTCGGTAATCCCGCGGTTGGCAAGTCCATCGCTCAATAAAAAAACCTTGTTAACGTAACCGCGCATATAGTTATTGTTAACCTGGTCATACCCTTCGAACATACCCCCGCTGAGGTTGGTAAATCCGCCCGGCTGCAGGGAGTTAATTTTTTCGCGCAGCTCATATTTTTCACGTATAATTTGTGAACGCTGTAAAACATCAACGTAATCATCGTAAGTAACAATTGAAACATAATCATCCGGCCCTGCTTCATCAATCAGGTAATCAACAGCTTTTTTTACATAATCAAGCTTATTGCGTTCGCTCATAGAGCCGCTGCGGTCAATTACAATTGAAATATTCATCGGGGTGCGGCGTGAATATGATTCTGAAATTTTATCGGCTTCAAGATCAATATACAGGTACACACTGTTCCGGTCATAATAATAGGAATTATCTAGTGTGCTTGTGAATTTAACAGGCCCGCTTCCTGTTGAACCCCCTGTATTAAAAGTTTGATTTATCCTGGCATTGGTTTGCTGCACCTTAACAGGTTCACCCGTATTAAAGAATACAAGATAAGCAGATATGGATAAAGCTGTTAAAATGGTAATGACTGCCAGGAACGATAGAAATGGTTTTTTTGCGTGTTTTTTCATGGCTTTTTTGTATTTAGTTTGGCTGTTAAGGATTTTACTGATATTTAGCTGAAAATGTTCCAAAAAAAAAGCGGTCATAAAGACCGCTTTTGTATAAAAATCACTGGTATTATTTGATAAGAATCATTTTTTTAGCATCGGAAAAATCTCCTGCCGTTAGCCTGTAAAAATACACACCACTCGGATGGTTTGCAGCATTCCAGTCAGCCTTATATGTACCCGAAGAAAGCTGCTCATTAACCAGTGTTTCAACTACCCTTCCAAGAATATCGAATACCGTTAACTTTACGAATGCTGATTGAGGAATGGCAAACTCAACATTTGTCATGGGATTGAACGGATTCGGATAATTTTGCTGCAACTCATACCTTGCCGGAATGGTTGTTCCAGTTTGTGTAATTCCGGTAATCAGGTTTTCCATATTGAAGAACACATTTGTCGGTCCGAACCCGGAATATGCAAGTGCCGAATACTTATCGCTTCCGGATTTGTATATTGCGCAAACAGGTGAAAGTATTCCCGTACTTGCATAAGAATTCCTCTTATGCTGGGTTAAACCCAGGTTTCCTATCACACCTCTTCTTACAGTAACCGAGTCTCCGTTAAGATCAACATATGCTGCAACAAAATACCCGCCGCCTGCAGAAAGTGTATCAGAATTACATGAAGTATAATCCACTGCCTGTGTTGAAAGACCGAGCGTATAATCGACATTCCAGCTTGCTCCTCCGTCAGTAGAACCATGATACACTGCACGGTCATTTTTTTGTGCAAGTAACAAGTACCTGCTGAGGGAGCGAAAAATGACGCTGCTGAATTGTTATAGAAGGTCTTTCGTACATTATGCCTGCAGTTGCATCAGTTATATAACTCACTTGGAAAGTATTTGAAGGTATTTCGCTTGTAGCAATAAGCCTTATTTCCCATTCTGTTGCAGCTATCCGGCGTTCAACAGCAATATAAACCGAATCAGCCCCGGTCTCATTGGAAAACGCAATGCTGGGGAATCTGTCATCGTAGCCGGTAGTAAGTGAAGCACCTGTATGTGTTTGCCCGAAATTAGCAGACCGGAAATGATGAAGCCTTACATTTACACCAGCATTGGTTTCTTCCCTCACAACAGCATGAAGTGTTGTAGCGCTGGTATAAAATATCCCGTCAGAACATGCTGATACATAAGTAAATTTATTGCCCGGAGCCGGGGCAGCAACTTCAACAGTATAAGAAGCGGTGAGATCCCTGCGTATGCTGAAAAGGTAAAGCCTTGCATCATTAAAATTAGAATTTGTACTGCCTATGAAATAAACCAGTATTCTGGTAGAATCCGGTACATTATTATTCCTGCTTTCTACCAACATTGAAATTGAGTGAATGTAATATGTTGTGTAGTTCCAGAAAAAATTAGAAGGCCAGGTACTTCCGCCGTTACCGGAAAAAAAGACCCTGAATGAACCGTTAAATCCTGAAACATTTCTTCTTGTAGTTCCAAGGTAAAGTCTTCCGTCATCTGCCTGCTGCAGGTCGAGCTGGCGGAAGCTTGATGCACCTACATCACCGTTGTTTACCAGAACATCTTCTTCGTACCAGTCTCCTCCGGGATTTTCTTCAAATTTTATCTCATATTCAGTTGGGTCTATGACCCTGGAGGGTATAGTTTCGAGATATTTTTCAATCTCAGCGGAAAGCCTGAGTTTTTCAGCCTCGTCATATCTATCACCTGCAGAAAAGTACTGCTGCAATAGCTGTGCAGGTATACGGGACTCAATGCTTCCTGCTGAATTGTCTTTTTCATACCCGGAAACCTGTCTTTTGGAAGACTGGTTTAATTTGGTTTCCGGTGTTACATCAGTCTGGGAAAGCAAGCAGTTTGACAGAAAAACTGCCGTAAAAACTGTTAAAACAAATTTTGTGAAATACATAATAATTCTCCTTTTAATACGTTATAGAAAATCCCCCAATTGTCAAATTCCGCTGACAAACTTGTGTTCTATATCCGGAATAAGAACACAAAACTGTTTGTCAGCTATCTCCGGTGGGAGAATCAGATTAAAAGGAAAAACAATGATCATTTCCTACCGGATGATAATTTAACTTCACGAAAATAATCACGGACTGCTTTCCAAAACAAAAAGATTTTTTTTAAATGGTAACCAGTATAAAGTATATTTCATTAGAGTTATATATTTCATAAATTGGAGTTTAGATAGGTAATATGGTTACAAGCAAAATAGTACTTCTTCTCAGAAGATTTACGAAAGAGGATATAAACCGTTTCGGGGATTATCTAAGCTCACCTTATTTCAACACTAAGAGAAAACTTGCGCAGTTCTATAACCGGCTTATTAAATATTATCCCGGTTTTGATGAAGCACATTTCAACAGGGAAAAGATTTATAAGGGTCTTTATCCCGATAGTAAGTTCAATCCCCAGGTTTATAAGAATTTAAGCTCGGAGCTTTACCGTCATGCAAGAGATTTCCTTGCAATGCAGGCGGTCAGGGCTGATCAGTTTGAACATAATCTGAGAGTTGTTAAATACCTCGAAGAGATTTCTTCGGATGAATTATACCGCATTGAGCTAAAAAGCCTGAAGAAAAAATTAACTGAAAGAAAAACGGATGACTTCATTTTTCTTGAGAGGTTCAGGCTGGCAAGCACTGAAAAGCAGTTTTTTTTCAACAGGAGCAATTATAAAAAGGGCAACGAGCTCAGCGCAGATGAAGGCAATGAACTGGTAAGGTTCTTCTTCTTTCATATGTTCCGGCTGATATTTGACCTGGAAGTATCTAAAAATAATTTTAACGTAGTGCCACCGGAAAGCGCTTATGGTTACTTTGCAGACAAGCTTATAAAAAGCGGTGTTTTAAAAGATACCGTGGACTACTTTGAAAGCAGGAAGATTAAGGATCATGAAGTGATGCTTATGCTGTATTATGTAGTAATTTCTTTGATTCACCTGGATAACGATGAATATTTTGATAAGGCAAAAGAGCTTGTATTTGCCAGTTTAAACCGGTTTACCCCCGGCATGAGGTATATTATCTCAAGCTCACTGCTGACCATTTCTGCATTTAAGATAAATACTAGAGGCTCAAAAACAGATCTGAGAAACGCATTTGAGATAATCAAGTTCCAGCTAAAGAAGAAGATATTCAAAGAAACGCCTGAAAGCTATATTACAGCAACTGAATTCAGAAGCATGTTCATGATAGGAATGAATCTTAAGGAGTATGACTGGATGAAATGGTTCGTGAAAAAATATATTCATGATGTTACGCCTGCACAGCAGCCAAGCCTGCGTTATTTACTTACGGGAATGATATGTTTTTTTGATAAAAATTATGATTCAGCTCTTGAGAACCTGAACAGGGTAAAATTTGATATATTTGCATACAAGCTGGATGTTAAAAGGCTCCAGCTAATGATCTTTTTTGAGCTTGATCATCTTGAAGAAGCCGCGTCGCTTATAAGTGCCTACAGGGAATTTGTTTCATCCAACCGGAATATTACACCCGAAACTAAAAAACGCAATCTTGAATTCCTGAATTTTGTTTCGCATCTTATCCGCCTGAAAAACAATCGGGATGATGACTCACTGGAAAACCTTGAAACAGAGCTGAGAGAAACCTCGCCAGTACTTTACAGGACCTGGTTTGAAGAAAAAATAACCGAACTAAGAAAAGACTGAGGCATGTTTTTAATGGCTAAAAGCAGGAATTAAGTCTTCCTGCTTTTAGCGGGATTTTTATAATGGTATTTTGAAAATTTCTTTAAGCCGGGTTTTGTTATTTTATCAGTATCATTTTTTTAGTATCGGTAAAACCATCGGTTTCCAGCTTATAAAAATATACACCGCTGGAAAAATTTACAGCATTCCATTTAAAATTATATGTACCTGCATTCAGATTTTCATTAACAAGAAGATCAATTTGCTTTCCGGAAATATCGAATACAGATAACTTAACAAATGATGATGCAGGTATTTCTAAATTTATATTTGTAACAGGGTTGAACGGGTTAGGAAAATTCTGATGCAAAGTAAAGCTTCCGGGAATATTGTTTCCGGTTGGTTCGATACCAATTGTTCCGGGCGCATATTTAATTGTGCAGAAATTATTAAACCCGCTGACATTGCTGCCGCCGGAAATAATTATATTTCCTGACGCATCACGGGCAACAGCATTGCCAAAATCATTAAAGTTTCCAGAACCGCTGTGTGTTGCTCTCCACTGCAGGGTACCTGCCGGATTTATCTTTTCTGTAACAATATCAAAATATGAACCGGCTGCAACTTTACCTGTTACATAAATATCTCCCATGTTATCAGTAATAAGCATATTGGCAACTTCGTTGCCTCCGGTACCTGTTATAATCCTGTTCCACATTAAAGTACCTGAGCTGTTTAATTTAGCAGTAAATCCGGTTGAACCTGCTGAACCGCAGAAAATCACATTGCCTGCTGCATCAGTTGTGATATCCTTAGCTTTATTAAAAAAATTTGATGTATATATATATGCCCATTGCTGAACACCTGAAGAATTATATTTCAGAACTGCGAGACTGCCATCGCTTAATTCACCTATACAGTAAATATTTCCCGTATTATCCAGAGTTAAAGCAACGCCGTATTCAGTTGTATTGTTGAATGGGCCGGTATAATCCCTTGTAAACTGCACAGCGCCTGAGGGATTGTATTTAATCAGGAACAGATCATACCAGGTAATCAGCCTTGTTGAATGACCGAAAATATAAATATTACCCTGTGCATCTAGCACCATATCCCTGCCGGAATCCTGTTCCGGAGTTACCCCGGTTCCGTCATGAGCAACCAGCCACATCTGTGTGCCATCCGGCGCATACTTAATTGTTACAATATCATCATTTCGCTGCGCATCAATATAAGACTGTCCGGTAACTACGACATTCCCTGCCCCATCAACAGCGACTTTAAAGGGTATATCTCTGCCTGTAGTATTGCCGCCGTATATTTTTACCCACAGCTGCTGACCGTTTGAATTATATTTTATTGTGCAGTAGTCCCCGGTCCATACAGTATTGCCGTAATCGATATTTGCAGTACCCGTAACATAAACATTTCCCTGGGCATCAACGGCAATTGAAGCTGCCTGGTCTCCCAGGTTTTCCGGTCCGTTGTAAGTAACAATCCATTGCTGAACACCTGACGAATTATACTTTATTGTGCAGAAATCATTGGTTGAACCGGCATAAGTAACTCCTGTTACATAAATATTCCCGGAATTATCAATTACCATATCATTTGATGCACCGGAAATATTATCTCTTACCCAGTCAACCGGCGGAGCAGGCTGTGAAAATATTTCTGAAATAACAGCAGCAAAAAACAAAACAGCGGTAAAACAGGTTTTTATTGAATTTTTCATTTTATAGTTCCTTTCCTATAATTTTTAATTTCTGGTCAAATTTATCTGTTACACACCGTTCAACCAAAGAAACATTAATAATATGTGTACCATAGAAATTCGAAGTCCGGAACTTAAAGGATTTAACTAAATAATTGTATTTTAAAAATTTATTGTAAGAATTTTATATTTTAATTGTCATAAGATAGTGTTATCTTTTACACCGCAAATAATTTAAAAGTATGATAAACAGTAAAGCCATAGAGCTGTTAAAAACATTCAATGAAGAAGAATTCAAACAGTTTGGATTATTTACAGCTTCACCTTATTTTAACAGGGAAGCAGTACAGGTAAAGTTTTACGAAATCTTAAAAAAAATTTTATCCCGGATTTGAAGGGAAAAACTTTACAAAAGAAAAAATATACAGCAGGCTTTACCCGGGAAAAAATTACAATGACGGTGTATTAAGGAATATATTTTCAAAACTGCTGGAGCTTTGCGAAGATTTTTTAGCCCTTCAAATCTACAGAAAAAAAGGGATGCAGTACTATACTGAGCTTTTAAGGGAATTAAGCAGCAGGAATTCACAGGGTTTATTCGATAAAACAGAAAAAGAAGCTTCTGAATTAATTAAAAAAACCAAGATTAAAGATGAACAGTACTTTCAAAACGAATTTTATCTGAACAGTATAAAGCTCAGCAGCCTTAAAAACCGGAAAAGCACGCTTTATTCGCCAGAAGATCTTTTAATTAAATCTTCTGATGCGCTGGTAAAGTCATTTTTGATTTCTGTACTTAAGAACCAGATAAACCTGGCAAATTCAAACCAGAAAATGTTTTTAGTTGAAAAAGATGAGATGCTCAAAAATCTTGAGCTTTATACTGAAAGTGCGATAAATAAATACAATGATTCAGTTTACCTTAAATACTGTTACTGTTCTTTTCAGCTTGCGCTTACCCGTGAAGATAAATATTACTTTGAGCTTAAAAAGATACTGAATTCATTTTTTACTGAACTGCATGAAAGGGATATAAAGGATATTTTTACTATACTTACCAATTTCTGTTATTACAAAATAAATTCAGGATACCCGGAATACAGGAAAGAACATTTTTACCTATTTAAAGAAAATATTGAGCTGGGACATTATAAAGGATTCAGAAGGTTCCTTGAACATATCAGGTATCTGAATGTAACAGTAACGGGGCTGGAAGCCGGAGAAACCCAATGGGTAAAGGAATTCATAGAAAAATACAAACATGAACTTGACGATCAAAACCGAGAAAATGCATATAATTTCTGCAGGGCATTATTGTTTTATAACCAAAAGGAATATGGAAATGCATTAACAGAAGCTGCAAAAGTAAAAACTGATGACCTATCATATAAACACCAGCTGAAATCTCTTTACATGAAAATTTATTTTGATATGAATGAAACAGAGCCGTTTTACAGCCATATTGATAGTTACAGGCACTTTATTGTAAATGAGAAAAAAATACCCGAAGCAACAAAAAAGAATATCAGCAGTTATATTACATTTACCAAAAAACTGTTTGAACTGAAAAACAGAATGAATGAAAAAAATAAAAAATCAGATGAAACCGGTTTTAACATTATGAAGTTAAAACAGGAGATTTCTGAAAGCAAAAACCTGATAAACCGGCACTGGCTGCTGGATAGAATTAATGAAATTTAAAAAGGGGCTGTCTCAAAAGTTTGATTTTCAGATACAACATCAGTAGCCGCAGCTTTTAAGCTGCGAATTTCATCTGAAAATACAACGCAACCTGAAGGTTGCGGCTACGAAAGCAGCCTATTGAGACAAACCCTTTAGTTTAATCTAATAATTGAGCAGTATTATTTTGTAAGTATCATTTTTTTTGTTTCAGCAAATCCGTCAGCTTCAAGCTTATAGAAATACACACCGCTGGAAAATGCTGATGCATTCCAGTCTGTTATATAACTTCCGGCTTTTAAATCATAATCAACTAAAGTTTCTACCAGTCTTCCCTGAACATCATAAATAACCAGCTTAACTTTTGAAGTATTGGGTATTGAAAATTCAATATTGGTTACCGGGTTGAATGGGTTTGGGTAGTTTTGGCCGAGTGCATATCTTTCTGGTGCAACAGTGTTAATATTTATTAAACCAAGTGTAATTCCTGATAACACCCTGAGAGATCGTGTTTGATAATCAGATATAAACAGGGTATCCCCGGTAATAGATTTTACAATTCCATTAGGCCGGCTGAATGTTGATAACAGAGCGGGACCGTTTAACTGTCCGGAAGCCCCTGTTCCGGCCACTGTCATTGTATCACCTGTTAAAGTGGTTCTGAAAATTTTGTTTACATCAAATCCGGTAGAATATATTACATCATTTACTATTTCTAAAAATCCCAATGAACCGGGCAGATCTGCAATTTGTGTAAAAACACCGGTAGCAGTATCAACAGAAAATATCTTTCCATCATTGAAATTACCTATTATCAGCTTCCCTGTTGAGGTATATCTCAGCCCGATAGGACCGTTAAGTCCGTTGCCTGTATATAAAGGAGCATAACTTCCGTTTAGCTCAACGAGATTAATAGCCGTTGGGGTATAACATGCAACAATCATTTTTCCATCCGGCCTGAAAAGTATGGCAGATGCGCCGGGCATATATGGCACTACATTGGTAACCGTTCCGGCAGGCGATACTTTATCAATTCTGTTTCCAACAGCGCTTGGAACATAAAGATAACCATCAGGTCCGAATGCAGTTCCGTTTGGTGAATTAAAACCGGAAGCAAAAATTGAACTTGTGCCCTGCGGAGTTATTTTAGTAATAACCGAACCGCTGTACCTTGATGCGTAAATATTGCCATCTGGTCCTAAAGTAAGGCAATCATCAAATGTTGAGGGACCCTGGATTAATGTACTTACTGTTTGGGAAAAAATACCTGCTGCTGATAACATTAAAACAAAAAGCGGGCTTAATAGAAATTTTAATTTCATTTTATTATTTTAAATTAATAAATATTTATATGTATGATTATTTACCGGAAAGAATAAATTTTATCTGCATCATGCTTAGTTCAAGTGTTTTACGTTCTTTTTCATTAAGGGCATCAAAAAGTGAACTGATCCTGCCATTAACTTCAGATTCAAGAATATTCAGTTCTGCTTTTCCTTTTTGTGTAAGTAAAAGAAAATGATTACGCGCGTCTTCTTCAGACCTTTTTTTAAAGATAAGTTTGTTTTTAAAAAAGTTTTTTAAAATTCGGCTTAAATAACTTTTATCTATATTAAGCGTTTTTACAATATCTTTTGCTGTACAATCAGGAATATTATTAATTTCAAATAATACCCTGGCTTCAGGCAGTGAAAATTTGCTGTTCAGGACTTTTTTTATTTAAAGCACCAAGAAAATCCGTGTAAAACCTGTTGAATTCCCTGAAATTTTGAACAAATTTATTTTCCATGTTACAATTATAACAATAATAGTTGACTTTGTCAACTATTATTCAAATAAAAAGAGCTTTTAAAAAAGCTCTTTATAAATACTTATTATTTGGTTAATATCATCTTTTTGGTTTCGGAAAAGCCTTCGGTTTCCAGCTTATAGAAATATACTCCGCTGGAGTAAGACGATGCATTCCATGTAATTTCATAAGTTCCTGCATTAAAGTTCTGGTCAGCCAGAAGCTCAACCTGCCTGCCAGATACATCATAAACTGAAAGCTTTACATTTCCTTCTTTAGGCAACCCGAACTTGATCTTTGTATCCGGGTTGAACGGGTTTGGATAATTCTGGTTAAGCTCGAAAGTTTTTGGTATTACAGAATACGGATCAACTCCCAATACAGAACCGAGATCAAATGTCCAGCATCCTCTTCCGTGTGTAGCAGCAAGTATAAGTCCGGCTGCCTGTTTATATTTCATATCGTATATCTCAACTGCAGGCATACCTGAAGAAAAGTTAACCCAGCTTGCGCCTTCATCAACAGACTGAAATACACCGATATCAGTTCCAAGAATTATCATTCTAGGTGTGGCTGTTCTCAGCAGAATGGAATTTGCAGCAATGTTTGGGAGATTGCTTGTAATATTTACCCAGTTTACACCGCCGTTGGTGGTTTTAAGCACATGGGTTCCGCTGGTACCTCCAAGTGATGCATAACAGATGTTATCATTAGCAGCATCAACAATAAAATCGCTAACATAAGGAAAGCCGGTCTGAACAGCCCAGTTAGTTCCGTTATTAGTTGTAATAAGAATTCTGCCGTTAGAAGTGCCAATATAAATCTTACCGGTATTTGTCCAGCTGATACCAATAGCAGAAACACTTCCTCCAACAACCGCTGTAGTTGCAATTTGAGTCCAACCGCTTGATGTAGTAGCAGTCTGCGCATTAGTGGTTTTCCAGATATCAGCCCTTCCGAAAACAATTGTATTATGATCACCCGGAGCCATTTCATAGGGATTGTAAAACAAACCGCCTGTTGAACCGCTTGGGGTTATATTTGTAAAACTTACGCCTGTATTTGTTGAGCGCTGAATTGAACCGTTAACATACTGTCCGTAAACATAATTTGTATTTACAGGGTCAACAATAGTATAACCGCCGTCGCCGGTTGTCCGCTGATTCCAGTCAACACCTGCATTAGTAGAAGTCATTTTATTGTTATCCTGCGTACCTCCCTGAAGCATTGCTGTATTGGTTATATCATAATCAGCACTTTGATACTGAAGCGTTGAAAGATCATAATTAAGGTCAACCCAGTTATTGCCGTTATTGGTAGATTTATACACGCCGCCATCAGACATGCAGTATAAGTTTGTGCCATTATAAGCCAAGCGGTGAATATCGGCATGAGTCATATTCTGTGAGTTTGAAGTTGACCATGAGCTTTTTTGAACAAGAGTAACACCTGCATTAGTAGAAACATACAGATCTATTCCTCCAACAACAACAATATTTGGATCAGTTGGGTGTACTATAACAGCATTATCATACCACCCCTGTCCACCAAGATAGTTTGGTGAAGAAGCCTGCAAAGTCCATGTAGCACCGGCATCAGTAGTTCTGTATAAACCCAATAATGAACCGCCCGATGGTGCTGCAATGCTTGCATAAAGAATCTGGTTGCTGCTTGATGAAATTGCCAGCTGAATCCTTCCCATGCTGCCGGGTAAACCTGATGATAGTGTGACCCATGTATTGCCGCCATCAGTAGATTTTTTTACCTGCCCTGCATTGGTACCGCCAGTTGAGATATAAATTATCTGCGGATTTACCGGGTCAAGCAGCAGACAGTTTGCATTTGTTCCGCTGTTCATATTTACCCAGTTTAACCCTGCATTCGTTGATTTAAATACTCCATTACTTCCAGCAAAATAAACAGTATTACTGTTTGACGGATCAACAGCCATATAAGAACATCTTGTCCCGACAAGGCTTCCGGGCGCTATCTGCAGCCATGTTAATCCTCCGTTTTGAGATTTAAAAATTCCATCTCCGTATTGGCTGTCACCGGAATAATTCAGCTCACCTGTACCAAGATAAATAATGTTGGGATTATTGGGGTCAACAACAACATCTCCAGTTGCTAATGTAGGAAGATCATCGGTTAAAACCACCCAGTTAACACCGTCATTCAGAGTTTTCCAGACACCACCCTGAGCAGCTGCAATATAATAAATATTTGGCTGCCCCTGAACAAAAGCTATTGAATTTGTTCTGCCGGAAATATAATTATTACCGGTTCTTGAATAGAATAAACCCTTCGGGTTAGCGGTCTGCCAGTTTATAAGCCTTGTTAGGCTGCCTGAAATTTCTTTATCCTTTGGCATTCTGTCTTTTTGTATCAGCGCATTTTCATATGCATTTGGAGTGTAAGTCATATGAGGTCCGCCTGCACGCCGGGTATGAATGAACATTTCACGGGCTTTAATTTTTTCCGGTGATTCATTTTCTTCACTTTCCTGTGCAGTAACAATAAATGGTAAGGCCGTAATAAAAAACAGCAGTATAAATATCAGATTTTTCATTTATGATCGATAAATTAATGATTGTATTAACAAATATATAAATAATTTGATATAAATAATCTGTACATAATTAACTGAAATTGTTAATTAATATTCAGCTTTCGATCTGAAAGACTTTTTTGGAAGATGTAATGCCTTTTAACAGGGTAATCCTGGATTTTGCAATTTTCAGCTCATTGGAAAGTAATTCAATTACTTTTGTATTTGCTTTTCCTTTTTCCGGGGGAACTGTAACTTTTACTTCGTAAATACCTGTTTCAAGTAACTTTATTGAATTTTCCCGGGCATTAGGTTTTACTTTTACCGAAATTTTCATTGTTTAGAAATTAAAATACTCTATATATAGTTATTATTATAAGTAAATTTATTTTATTTTTGCTGAAATATAAATCCATTTATTTAAAATGAAAACAAAATTTAGTATTTTATTTATGATCCTTTCAGCTGTATTAATTATCAGCTGCGGCAAAACTGATGAAAAAACCACAACAGAAAACAATCAGGAAACCACTGAAACAAAAACCGAACAGAACAGTGATAATAAAACATTGCAGGTTTCAGGTAACGATAAAGCTATAGAGATACACACATCAGGTATGACCTGCACAGGCTGTGAAAATACTATTAAGAAAAAAGTTAAGAAAGTTGACGGCGTAAAAGATGTTATTGCAGATTTTAAGACAAATACAGTTAAGGCATCATTTGATCCCGGAAAAACAAACCCGGAAGCAATTAAGGAAGCAATTACATCAGCAGGATATAAAGTTGACCATATGCATTGATCTTAAAAAAATAATGTAAAACAGAAAAGGCGGATCCACTCCGCCTTTTTTTGTGAAAACTAATTCCTTTACATATTTATTAACGGGCTAAAAATGTGTGCAGTGCAAACAATGCTGTAATAAACACAACTATTGAAATTGCTGCAAGTGCTTCTGTACTTATGAATATTCTCTGCAATTTTAAGAAATAATTTTTTACAGCCCGCCAATTAAAAAATATGTGACTAACTGAAAATATTGTGAATAATAAACCAAGGATATTATGAACAGACATCCAGAAATGCCTGCTTTGTGTCAGAAAATCAAATGCTAAATAATGATTCATCAAACCTGAAACAGGCAGTGCAATTCCTGATGCAAGCATGCCAAAAGTTACAAACGCACGTTTATTAAATTTTTTATTTGTTTCCAATTTGTACTCCTGATTATTTTACATACCAAAAATAACATATCAAACCAAACGAAACATTAACAAACATTAACTAATTGTAACAAAATATTTTATATCTTATTCAATAGTATAAATAATTAATATTGATTTTATATATAAAACAGAAAAAATCATTACTTTATAGAATTATTTTCAGTTAATAACAACCACTTAGTTAATTTCTTTTTTTGGCATGAATCTCTGAGTATGATTGGTTTGTTCTTTAGTTAATTAGTGTTGGTAAATTTACATATTTGCGGATTATCAATTTTTTTAACAACTTAATCCATGGAGGTTCAGTATAATGGATAAAGTAGAAGACAAGAAGGCAAAACTGTTCTTCTTTAAGAACTACAGAAATATTCTGATTTTGAGTATCACATTTACATTGTTCCTGGTCTTTTTCACTGCATGCCAGGACAATCAAAGTGATGTGATAACGACACAAGGCAGTGAAAGCAATTTTTCAGCCGGTTTCTTTTCTGAAGCTGCCGGGGATAATTCATTACAGTTGGATGAAGTTAAATTTGTATTAAGAAAATTGGTTCTAAAAGAGGAAAATCACGAAAATGAGTGTGATGTTAAATTAGGACCATTTATCATCCAGCTTGATCTTTCTTCCAAAGTTGTTATTGCGGGATTAGCAAAGCTGCCATTTGGTTCATACGATGAAGTAAAATTCCAGGTACACAAGCCGACCCCCAATGACGGAATAACAGACCCGGATTTTATAGAAAGCAACAGCAGAAGATATTCAGTAGTTGTAAGAGGTGTGTATAATACAGTACCGTTCACATATAAATCTGATGTTACTGTTGCCAAAGAAATTGAGCTGGAAGGTGTACCCATAACAGTAGGCGCAGCCCCTGTAGTTTACCTGACAATCAGGCTAAATCCGCATTTGTGGTTTTGGGAAAACGGCCAGTTTATCGATCCCTCAATTGAAAATAACAGGCATAAAATAGATCATAATATCAAGCAATCGCTAAAACGTGCTTTCAGGGATATGGATCAAAACGGCGAACCGGATTAATTACGGCTATTAAAAATAAAATAAATAAAAGGCGGATAAAAATATCCGCCTTTTTGCTTTCCCGATTTCAGCATTACTTGACCAGGACCAGTTTTTTGGTATCTTTAAACCTGCCGGACTCAAGGCAGTAAAAATAAACACCACTTGAAAAATTTTCGGCATTCCAGTCAGCTTTATATTTTCCCGGGGCAAGCTTCCGATTAACCAGTTTCTCTATTTCTCTTCCGGATAAATCATATATAGATAAATTTACAAATGAGTGTTCAGCAATATCAAACTCAATATATGTTTTCGGATTAAACGGATTAGGATAATTTTGATATAAAACAAAATCTGCCGGAATTTCTGAACTTATAGTATTAATACCAATGTTATAAAATGAATCAATAATTGCTGTAATTATGGAATAATTTCCCATCCAAACAGGACGAATTTTACCATTGTGTGCTGAAACACCAATATAATCAAATAAATAAATATTTAACGGGACCGGGCTGTTATTTATCTTAATATTTTCGAAAGATTCACCTCCATCAGTAGAACGCGCCAGGTAAACATTAGCATTCAAGAGCGGATTATTTCTTTGGTCATAAAATATAATATATATATAACCGGTAACCTGGTCAATTGTCATCCAGCTGTAAAACTGCTGTTTCCCGGGAGGATCATTATTAACCCTTTTTACCTGGCTCCAGTTATTTCCGCCATTTGTTGACTTAATAAACCAGATGTCGCAATCATTCAAGCCGTTTCTCTGGTCGCTCCAGTTAATATATACATTCCCCCTGTATGGTCCGTTACTGATATCACATGCCGTAACAGGAAACCCGTTACAGCGAAATAAATTCGGTATAAAAATATACCAGCCTCCCGGCTGATCGGTAACGTAAATATCATCATCCAGCCAGGTATTGCCTCCGTCAGTAGACCGGTCAAAAAATATTCCGTATTGCTGTTTCCTTATTTTAGGACCTGACCAGGAAACATAAATTTCCCCGTTTGGTCCGACACAAGGAACAACTCCTTCCATTGTATTGCTTGAATCCCCTGCATCACCTGAAAGCTTGCTTAAACGGACTGGGTTAGACCAGTTATATTGATTTCCGTTTGCTGATTTTGAGAACATGATATAAGATGAATCCAAAGGTGTTGGATTTCTGTATTCGCTAAACCTGCTCCAGGTTACATAAATGGAATTCCTGTAAGGACTATGAGATAAATCTACACAGCCCCATGGTTTATCCTGAACGGTTAACGAGTCGAAACCGATAGCTTCACCGTTTGACCAGTTCATTCCTCCATTTGTCGATTTCATTATCAACTCTCTATCCCACCAGCGGGGATTTACTGCATAATTTGCATTTTGCAGATAATGAAAATATCCTGAAGTATCAACTAATATGACAGGATCTCCTGATGGCCTGGCAACATTAGAGTGAAGGATACCCATATTCCAGTTAAATCCCCCATTTGATGAATAATAATACCCGCTTAATGAAGTATCTGCTCCGATATAAAAAATATTAGAACCAATAACTACCTGATCCGGATTTTTCGGGTTGATCATGATTGAAACTTCATTAGGAAAGTAAGCAGTAGATACTGTTATATTTTGATATTGAGAATATAAAGGGCTTAAAATTATGAAGGACATTATTATTACTGATTTATAATTGTTCATAATAAGTAATTTTGTTAATGATTTTTAAAAATTTATCAGGTTTAATTACATATAATTATTGGATTATTTTTTAAAGAATTTTATAATATTCCGGTATTATTTGATAAATAATATTTTTTTAGTCTGTATCTGAGAACCGTGAGTAAATTTAACGAAATAAACCCCGGAGGAATAATTTATTGCATTCCAGTTTGTTTCATATAATCCCGGTCCAAGTTTACCGGTGAACAGTACAGCAGTTAACTTTCCCTGTACGTCAAAAACCTTCAAATCAATTACAGAATTTTCAGCTACCCCGAATTTTATTTTTGTTGCAGAATTAAACGGATTAGGATAATTCTGGAATAAACAGAAATTTTCGGGAACGTTAGTGTTAATAATATTTATACCTATTGGGATATTGCCTTTACCGCCGTAAGCCCCGATATCACATCTGGCAAGGTTAAGTCCCCATGAACAATTTACCAGGCTGTCAGTAATTTCCGGATTTCCTGCATCGATACACGACGAAAAACGCTGGTTACCGCAATGGAGAGAATCCTGCAGATGAAAATCTCCGCCTGATGTATCGCGGAAAAATGGATACCTGTCAAAACATCCTGTACCGAACCATGTTTGCCCGGTACCACCCTTGATATCGCAATACCTAGCAGTAACACTTTGCTGCCCGGAAACAGACAGGGAAGGAAGCGAACTGTTGTACAGAATATTATTTATGAAGTAAGAACTTGCCGAGGAATTATCGAAATAAATATTAACATCACCGCCTTCAGTGGCACTGTTTGAAAACAATGTATTGTTAAATATGTTTATGCTTCCTGTTGTTGCTGATACATTAAGCCCGCCTCCTGCGGATGAAGAACGGTTTCTGTTAAAAATGTTATGATATATTTTAGCAGTTCCGTAATCAAGGAACAGGCTTGCCCCGGCGCCGGGTTCACCGGAAATATTATTAATAAACCTGTTCCTGTAAATATTCATAATACCGCCGCTGTGCTCAACCCACAAACCTCCGCCCTGCCAAACAGAATTATTTCCGGTATGGATATTATCATACACATTCATAGTGCCTGATGATATTTGAATATACGTTCCCCCGCCATTGCCGCCTACAGTGCATGAATTACCGTTAAGAGTATTATTATAATATAAAATTACTGAATTACCTCCCGGTGATCTTATCCAGCATCCGCCGCCGGATTCCTTAGCAGTATTCGAAGTAAATAAATTGTTATCAGCTGTTACGGTTGAGTTTGCTCCAAGCGGGTACAGCATTGCTCCGGCTGCATCTCTTTGGGAAGTATTCAAATTAAATGTACATCCTGTAAGCCTTATGGTTGTGCCGGTGCCGTCTGTCTGAACAAATAATCCTCCTGCATTACCATATGGATAACCTGAGGTATTAGGAGAAGTATTCCGGTTGAATGTGCAGGATATAACTGTAACTGAACCATTGTTTGAAAAAACATTAATTCCGCCTGCCACATAATTTGCTGTGTTATCGTTCACAGTACAATTCCTTATAATAACATCAGCAGTCTGCGTTTGAATATTAAGGCCGCCTCCATAATCTGCCCTGCCGTGCTGAAGCGTTAACCCTTCAATAATTATATCTGCATTTACTGCAGTTGTTGAAAATGAAAGTAATTGCCGTAAATTTGCACCGTCCAGCACGGGATTTCCTGTTCCTTTGATAAACAGCGAAAAATTTTCATTAGAACTGAAAGTAAGCGCAGGATTAATATTATAAATTCCTGCCAAAACATTTATAGTATCATTCTGTGAATTGGCTGCTGAAGAATTTAAGGCAGTTTGAAACTGTGAAGTATTGCTTACTGTAAAATTACCGGCAAAAGAAAAATGATTTACAATTAAAGCAATAATTAAAAGTGCTTTCTTCATTGAAATCATGGCATTTTATGTAATTTTGTTTTTAAAATACACTCAAACTGCAGGAATTTCAATGATTTATATTAGAAAATTGTATGATAATTATCTGACAGGGTTAGAAGAAATAAAATAAGGCGGATAAAATATCCGCCTTATTAATTGGGGGTGCTACTTAACCAATACCATTTTTTTGGTTTCTGAAAAATTTACTGATGTTAATTTGTAAAAATAAATCCCGCTTGGAAGATGTGAGGCATTAAAAACATAATTATATATTCCTGCATTAAGTTCTTCATTAACAAGCCTAGACGTTTCTCTTCCTGAAATATCATAGACTTTTAATGTAACTAATCCGGTTTTTGCAACTGCAAATTTAATATTAGTAACAGGATTAAACGGGTTAGGATAGTTTTGGCTCAACTTGTATGTTTTCGGAATTTCTGATGATATCTGAATTATACCTATAGGTTGTATGTATTTGATTGTTGTAATATCATAATCAGGTGAGATTCCTGAACCTTCTCCACTGACAAAAACGTTTCCAAATTTATCTACTCCAATCGCCCAAGCATAGTCAGTTCTGTTGCCGGGTCCGTTATAACGCTGAACCCACTTTTCGATACCGAATGAATTATACTTAATTGTTGCCATATCCAGACTATTTAACTCAGAGGTTCTCATGCTTGTGCCTGTTACATAAACATTACCGGCGCTATCTGTATCAACTGCATAACTGATATCCATATCATTTCCAGGTCCATTATATCGCCGGACCCATTGCTGGACTCCTGTTGAATTATATTTTATTGTACAATAATCGAAGTTTGATCCTGCAGATATACTCCTGCCTGTAACAATAATATTTCCGAAGTTATCAGTCGTAATAGCAAATGCTCTGTCATCATCATTTGCAGCTCCGTTGTATCGCTGTATCCATCTTTCTACACCTGTTGAAGTATAAGATATCGTAACAAAGTCAAGTGATGTCCCAGATCCCGCACTTTCACCCGTTACGTAAATGTTTCCTGCACTATCTGCGCAAAGCGAGTAACCACCATCCTGCATATTTGCAGGCCCGCTATAGGTTTGTATCCATTGCTGATTTCCGGAAGCAGAATATTTTATAAGTAATAATTTAATAGGGAAGCTGTTACCGCCGCTTGAACCTGTTATGTATATATTACCATATCTGTCGTTAATAATATCTCTGGGTTCATCGTATGTGTTCCCGGGAGCATTATATCTTTGTACCCATTGAATTGAACCTGAAAAATTATATTTAATTGTTACACAATCAGTTAATCCGGAAATAGACCAACTTTTACATACTATGAATACCCCGTCATTATTAACAGAAATTGAGACACCTCCGATATACATACTATCACTATTCTGGTAATGTGAAACCCAAAGCAAATTTCCTTCATTATCGTACTTAATTGTTGTTGCTTCATAACCAAAATTTGAACCGCCTGTTACATAAACATTACCTGAATCATCAACAGCAATATCTTCTGCATTTTCAGAATTATTGCCAGGGCCAAAGTATCTTCTTACCCAATGTGGTATTGAAGAAGTATTATTATATTTTATCGTAACGTAATCACCAGAAGTACCATTACCAACGCTTGTACCTGTAACATAGATATTTCCGTATTTATCAAGGACCATTGCACGGGAAAATTCTGTACTATTCCCGGGACCATTATAAATACCTACCCAAGATTGAATCACCTGAGAAACTACTACAGATTGAAGAGCTAAAAATAATATAAAAGAAATTTTTATCATAATTGAATACGAATTCAATTATGTAAAAATAATAATTTTCGTTAATGTAAAAAAGTATTTATGTTAGGGTTTAATATGATTTTTATCCTAAAATAAAATAAGGCGGATAAAATATCCGCCTTATTAATTGGGGGTGCTACTTAACCAATACCATTTTTTTGGTATCGGTAAATTCTGCTGTTTTCAGAACATAGAAATATATTCCGCTGGATAAATGTGAGGCATTAAAATCGTAATTATATACCCCGGAGCTTATTTCACCGTTTACCAATAGGGCAACTTCCCTGCCGCTGATATCATATATCTTAAGAGACACATTTCCTGTTTTTGCTACAGAAAACTTAATATTTGTCACAGGATTAAAAGGGTTTGGATAGTTCTGTTCAAGGCGGAATGTATTGGGAACTTCGTTTGATACCGGTGTAATTCCGGTAATAAGATTTTCCATGTTATAATATACACCGGCAGGACCAAAACCGGCATATGCAAATGCTGAATATTTGGTATTACCTTCTGAATAGATAGCTGTTACAGGAGCAAGTGTTCCGGTGCTAGCTACACCATTTTTCTTATACATAGGTGAACCAAGATTTCCAAGTGTTCCGTGCCTTACGGTCACAGAATCACCGTTAAGATCAACAAATGCGGAAATAAAATCCCTGCCGTTTGCAGTGGATGTATCTGAGCTGCACGAAGTAAAATCAACAGGCATTGAAGCCGAACCCAGACCAAAATCTATGTTCCACAATGCACCGCCATCAGAGGAATAATGATATACAGCCCTGTCGTTTTTAGTGCATGTTACAAGTATTCTTTGCGGGAGAGAGAAATTCCTCTGCTGAATTGTGATAGCCGGTCTTTCGTATATTGTACCCGGTGCAGCATCTGTAATATACCTAATGCTGAAATTACTTGATGGAACTTCCATAGTTGCAAACAACCTGATTTCCCGTTCATTATTGGAAACTTCTCTTTCAACTGCAATGTATATTGAATCACTTCCAACTTCATTTGAAAATGCAGCTGCAGGGTACCTGTCTTCATATGTATTATAGTTATTTGTTCCTACAGTATGTGATGCACCCCAGTTGGTAGTGCGGAAATGATGCATTGCTTCATAAACACCTGAATTACTTTCTTCCCTTACAATCACATGCATAAATGTCAGATCTGACCAGAACATGCCGTCACTGCAGGCAGAAGGATACACAAAACGGTTTCCAGCTGAAGGATTGGCTACAGTCTGATGGCTTGCAGATGAACCGTCTCTTCTGAAGGAAGAACAAATAAGGTATGCATTATCCTGGTTAGCGCTGGCGCTTAATGTTGAATATACAATTATTCTGGTAGAATCCGGCACATTACTGTTTCTGCTTTCAACAAGCATGGTAAGCGACCCGAAATATCCGTTTACAGAAAAATAACTTAAAACGGTTTGCCATTCAGCCCCGCCGTTGCTGGAGCTGTAAACTGTTATCTGCCCGTTGACACCAGGCACGCTGCGCCTGTTTACTGCAAGGTACATCCAGCCGTCTTCACCTTTTTTAAGATCCATCTGCCTGAAGCCGCCTGCATAAGCTACATTTGTATTTGAAACCATAATATCAGTACCGTACCAGTCATTTATAAAAGGCGCATTCGGCCTGTTTTCATTCAAGATCTCAATAGGCTCAACTGTAAATACAGCTTTCTGAAGATACTTTTCAATTTCTGCTGATGTACTTTTTTTAAGCTCAGAATTCCTGCTGTCAATTGCAGCGTTGTACCTGTTAAGCAGATCTGCTGGAACAGTAAACTGTTCCTGATTTTTTTCAGCAGTGATCTCGCCTGGTGAAACATTTCTTAATGAGCTTTGGTTAAATTTTGTTTCACCTGTTGCATCTGATTGAGAGTAAACAGATACACAGATAAAAACAATAAATGCGATAAAGAATTTTAGTTTTTTCATTTTTGTATTTGGTTAATTAATTTTACTTTTTTTTGATACTGTTTTATTATTAATTATTTTCTTTTTCGGATGTTTATTTTTTTTCACTGCAGGCTGCGGCTGAACTTCAAAAAATGGATTTATAAGCCTTGAAATAATTTCTTCATTTCTGAATTCAATCAAATATTCCTTATTTTCTTTATCCGGACTTTTATTTTTTTTATTATTATTGTTCATTCAGCATTAACAGTAAATCATAATGCAAATATATCCTTTAAACAGTACCCGGAACAAAGAAATGAATTTGATTAAATAATACCGTACAGGGAAAAGTTCAGCTTGTTTTTATTGTGTATTGTATCTTTATATTATTAATAATACAGAGTTTAACATAGGAAAACGGCCGGCTAAAATAACAACGATCCAGGCATAAGGATAATTATTGATTTTAGTAATACCGCCGGAATGGATTTTAGGGATATATTGAGCCTCTAAGTTATTTAAAACAAAGCATATACCTTGCATTATTGTACACATAAAAGTAACTTTGAAATAACCAATAATTCATAATGCATAAAAGTAAATCAGTAGCGCTTTTATCATCATTTTCGCGTGATGAGATAAAGAGTTTCGGTGATTTTTTAAGATCGCCTTTCTTCAACAACAATTCCCGTGTGGTTAAGCTGTTTGAAGAATTAAAGAAAGCTCACCCGGAATATGAATCCAGGAGCATCAGCAAAGAAAATCTTTACAAAAAATTATTCCCGGGGAAGGCATACAATGACCAGGTAATAAAGAACCTGAACACTGAATTATTCAAGCTTGAAAAGGATTTTCTTGCTCATGATATGCTTGGAAGGGAACCGTTTGAAAAATCAGTAATGCTGTTAATGAATCTGACTTCCAGGGATGCAGTACAGCTGTTTGAAAAGGAAGCTGAGTCCATAGAAACATCTGCAAGGGAAAACAGGTCAAAAATAAAGGATATCCACCTTTTGCTCAACAGGATAGAAGAGGAAAAATTCACCAATGACCTTATCAATAACAGGCAGTCAGAAGCAACAGTACATATATTAAAAGCAGGTGAATACCTTATATTATACTTTCTGAAAAATATTTTAAGAATAAATATAAACCAGAGGATAAATGAATTTTCGTTTAATGCTGTTCCTGAAGTAAACCTGCCGGGGGAGTTCTTAAAAAAACTAGACCTTGAAGCCCTTCTGGAATTTATGGATAAAAACAAAACTGAACACACTATACATATAAGGCTGCTGTATTATTCATTGTTATGCAATTTAAATGTAAAAGACAGCGTTATTTACCTGAAGTTTAAAAAACTGTTATTTGAAAGTATAGACAGCTTTACAAAATCAGAATTTCATCATCTGCTGCATATGCTGGAATCTATTATTGCGCAGAAGATCAACTCCGGAATGCTGGAATATTACAAAGACCTGTTTGAGACCTATGAATACGAGCTTAAAAATGATGTATATAAACCGCATAAAGAATCGCCTTTAACAGTAATGAAATACAGGAATATATACCTTTCTGCAATGAAAGCCGGAAAATATGAATGGGCTGAGAATTTTATACATAAATACAGGGATGAGCTTCAGAAAAAAGACAGGCAAAGCATTGTCGAGCTTTCACTTGCCCAGCTTAATTTTGAAAAAGGTAATTTTGAAGAAACCCTTAAACATCTGCAGAAAGTCCGCACATCTCAGATATTTTATAAAATTGACGTAAAAATACTCAGCTTAATGGCATTATATGAGATTGGTCATTATGAAACAGCGCTTGCATCAGCAGAAAGCTTCAGAAAGATGCTTGCTGCAAACAAAACACTTACTGAACAGTACAGGGAAAAAAATAAAAATTTTGCAGCGGTTTTTATGAGCCTTGTAAAGGCAAAAGCAGATAACAGCACGGGCGCAAAGGACGAGATCATGAAAAAAATTGAAGGGATAACAGCGCTGGCAAATAAAAACTGGCTTATCAGGAAAACAGGCGGGCTTAACCAGAAATAATTTTTTTGCAAAACAAAAGCCCGGTCTATGACCGGGCTTTATTGTTTAATTAACATTCGCTCTAACCATCAAAGAGCTTTTTAATCAAACGGAGGTAATAAAAATCAAAATATCAAAATCCAAATATCAAACTATATTTAAATAATATCCTCATTATGCTTTTGCAGGAGCTTCATCTCCTGCTACAGGTTTTATTAAGTCTTTCTTCTTTTTTCCTGTTAATTTTAATATAACATCATCAACCCAGCTAAAAATTGCAGGTATAACAACAAGTGTCAAAAATGTTGATACAGATAATCCGAAAATGATAGCAACACCCATTGGTCTCCAGAAGGCAGTATTTTCGCCGCCAATAACCCAGCTTAATGTACGCCAGTCAAAATCCACACCGGTTGTTAAAGGTACAAGTCCAAGAATTGTGCATGCAGCTGTTAAAAATACCGGGCGAAGCCTAATAACACCTGACTGAATAAGAGCTTCATCACGCGAAAGTCCGCGTTTAACAAGTTCTTTCTGGAAATCCAGCAGAACTATAGCATTCCTTACCACAATACCGCCAAGTGATATAACTCCGATACCTGTCATCATTATTCCGAACGGTGTTTGAGTAACCAGCAAACCAAAGAAAACGCCAATTAAAGAAAGCAGTACAGAGAACATAATAATGAGCGGAGTTCTTAAAGAATTGAATTCCATTACCATAAACAGGAATATAAGAAGCAAAGAGAGTAAAAATGCCTGTCCTAAAAATGCAGATGCTTCTTCCTGGTCTTCAGATTCACCTGTATATGTTATTAAATACCCGTCTGGCAGCTTAAAATCTTTTAGCTTAGCCATAACATCTTTTAATACATCATTACCAAGCCTGCCTTCGGCATTTGCAGAAACTGTTACAACTCTTCTTGAATCTTTTCGGTTTATAGCTTCCAAGCCGCCGGAAAAATCGATCTTTGCAACCGATGTAATGGGAATATTAATACCATCCTTGTTTGGGATATATAGATTTTCTATAGCAGTAACATTATCCCTTTGTGATTTATCCAGCCTAACGGTAATATCATATTCATCTTCACCTACTCTGAATTTGCTAGCTTCAGTTCCTGTTATAGCAGTTCTGATGTTAGATGCAATAGAAGCAGTGTTAAGCTTATATAAGGCAGCTTTTTCCCGGTCAATAGTGATCTTTATTTCAGGTCGTGATTCGTTAAAATCACTTTTAAGGTCAGTTAAACCCGGTATTTCTTTTATCTGTAATTTTATCTGTTCTGCAATAAGTCCAAGCTGTATAAAATCGTCGCCGGAAAGTTCAATATTAACAGGAGGACCTGTCGGAGGACCACCTGTTTGTGACTGTATCACGATATCACCTCCCGGAAGTCCGTCTAAAGCTTTTCTTATATCCTCAACAGCTTCAAATGAGCTTCGTTTTCTGTCAAGTTTATCATAAAAATTCACTGTTACGGTACTTTTGTTTGAAGTTGAACCGCCGAAATCCATTGGATTGGTTGAAGAACCTACATTTGAAACATAATATTCAATATCATCGTAAGGTTTGATCTTTTGTTCAACAATTTTAGTGAATTCATTTGTCTTTTCTATATTAGTGCCGCTGGGCATTGTAATATTTACGCTTGTCTGCTGCGGTTCTATTTTCGGGAAAAATTCTACCCCATTATTGAACATACCGTAAACAATAAATGATAATATGAGTATTGCTACCGTTCCGCTTATAGTAAGGAACCTGTGCTTTAATACATACCTTAATGTAGATTCATACATTTTGATAATAGTACTGAAGAACTTTTTCATCGAAATGTTCAACAAATCTGCCGATAGGCCTGAATTTCTTCTTTGCATCTTTTTCTTTTTGCTTTTTTACATGAATAAAAACAGCAGCCTGCACCGGGCTGATGACCATAGCAACAAACAATGATGAGAATAAACAAACTATTAGTGTTATAGGCAGGTAACGCATGAACTCACCCACAATACCCGGGAAAAACAGCAGCGGGAAAAATGATGATATAATGGTTAACGTTGCAATTGTAACCGGGAATGCAACTTCGCGGGGGCCTTCAAGCGCTGCATCGTAAGGTGAATAATTTTCCTGGTCCTGGAGCCTGTAAATATTTTCCATTACCACAATTGCATCATCTACTATTATACCAAGTACAAGAATAAGTGTAAAAAGTACAACAATATTCAGCGTTACACCCATTGCATTTAATACTATGAATGAAATGAGGAATGAAAGCGGAATAGATGTAGCAGTTAAAGAAGCAATTCTTAAGCCAAGGAACAGGAACAATACTATTACTACAAGTAAAACGCCTGTTATAACCCCGTTTTCAAGCTCATGAACAGTGTTCCTTATCTGCTTTGATTCATCACCTGTTAAACTTAATGTTACACCAGCAGGCAGATTTTTCTCTTCATCTTTAACTATTTCCTTGATATCATCAGCTATTCTTACAAGATTTTCTCCTGATTGTTTTTTAATGATAATAGTAACAGCTTCTACCCCGTTTTCTCTTGAATATGTTGTCCTGTCTTTATAACCGTATATCACCTGCGCCACATCTCTTACATAAATAGGGTGTCCGTCAATTCCGGTTTTCACAACCAGGTCACCGAAGATCTTAGGGTCTTCAATTTCACCGGGTACCCTGATAAGATAATTGAGATCGCCGACATCAACACTTCCGCCGGGAATATTCAGGTTTTCACCGCTGATAGCATTAGATACATCTGTCAGGCTTAATGCATAGTATTTAAGCCTGTTTGCATCAACATTAATTTTTACTTCGCGTTCCAATCCGCCGACTACTTCAGCGCTAAGCACACCCGGGACACCTTCTATCTTATCGCTCATATTATCTGCAATTGCCTTCAGCTTATCCAGACCGTAATTACCTGCAATATTGATATAAAGCATAGGCAGCTCCGAAAAGTTTACCTCAGTTACTACAGGTTCTTCTATATCAGACGGCATATTGCCTTTTGCAACGGAAATTTTATCTCTTACTTTCTGAAGCGCATCATCAATTTTAATGTTCGGGTTAAATTCAATTGTAACAGATGAAAAACTTTCCCTTGATACAGATGTAATTTCCTTGATATCCGGGATGGCTTTCACCTGTTTTTCAATTTCCATTGTAACAAGCTTTTCTATTTCCTCAGGGGATACGCCGACATAAACAGTTGAAATAAAAACGTATGGAATTTCTATAGAAGGCGATGACTCTCGCGGCAGTGATACATATGCAGAAATACCTGCCAGCACTATTATAAAAGTGAATATGTATATAACTACCTTATTATTTACAAATAATCTGAAAAATTTCATTTTATATTCTTAAATGATGGCTGATTTTAGTTAATTATAATTGAACCACCTGCGGGATAAAAATTAATTATTGTACAACCTGCACTTTATCCCCGTCTTTCACAGACTGGAATCCTTCGTAGATAACTTTTTCACCCGGGTTTAAACCAGATTCGATTAGAACCATATTTTCATTTCTTCCGCCAAGCTTTATTACCCTCTTTCTTGCAATATCGCCATCCAAAACAAATAAATACTGTTCATCACCGTAATCCACAATCAAATCCTGGTTAATAACCACAGCATCAGTCCTGGTATATTCAGATATCTGCACATTGGCATTCATACCTGGTTTCAACAGCTTTTCACGGTTATTTATAAGTATTTCAACTTCAAAAGTCCTGCTAACACCGGAAAGAGAAGGCGCAACATAACTTATTTTTCCTTCAAAATTTACTCCGGGTAAAACATCTACAGTTATATTTACACTTTGTCCCATTTTAACTTTAGTGATGTACATTTCAGGAACACCAGCAGAGATCTTTACGGTTGATACATCTATTATACTGAAGATAGGTGAACCGGGAGCTGACATTTCACCTTTATTCATGAATTTATCTTCAACTACACCGCTGATAGGTGACCTTACAAAACCGGTTTTTAACCTTGTCCTTAAAATATCTGCGCCTCTTACTGCAGCTTCATACTGCCATTTTGCAGTTAAGTACTGTATTTCTGTAGTTGCGTTATCTTCGTACAGCTGTTTCTGTTTTTCGTAATTCATTCTGGCAAGCTCTACCTGTGCTTCAGTCTGTTCAAGCGAAGCCATTTCAACATCTTTTTTCAATCTTGCAATAACTTCACCTTTCCTTACATAACTACCTTTATCTTTGGTGAGGTAAGTAATTACCCCGCCTTCTTCGGAAGATACTTTTGCACTGGTAAACGGCTTAATTAAGCCAACAACCTTGAAGTTATCAGAGAAAACTGAAGATTCTATTTGTTTTACTTTTACTATAGGGATCTTCTTTTCAATTTTTTGGTCTGTTGTTTCACCGCTGCCATCGCCGCAGCCATGTAATATCATTGCTGCAATCAACAGCAATAAAGCAGAAGGAAAGATGATCTTAAATTTATTCATTGACGGTTTATATATAAATTTTTTCTCAAGTTATTTTTATTTTTCAAGAAGCTGTTCCAGATCACTTCTGGCATTCAGGTAATCATAAATTGCCTGTAAATAAGACAGCTTAACCTGGTTCAAACCCAATTCAGCATTAACAACATCTATTTGGTTCAGTACACCGCTTTTGTAACTAATATTAGCCAAATCATAACCGCGCTGTGCAATATCAACAAGCTCAGACTGGGATTTTATCCTGTTTCTGGCATCTTCTATCCTCAGCAAAGTACTTTCAGTCTGTGTTTTCAGCAGTTCTTTTGTTTTAATAATTGTCTCTTCAGATTTTTTAACTTCAATAATTGACTGGTCTTCCTTATAGGAGTTCTTGAACAGGTTTAAGCTCCAGTTGAGTCCGATACCTGCAATTATGGAGTTATAGAACCTGTAGCCCCCAAGCGACCTGTCATCATTTTCGTTTGCCTGGCTTTGCCACTGCCCGAAAACATAAAACTTCGGAAGATAATTTGCGTAATCAACTTCTACCAGCTGTTCATTGATTTTTTTGCTTAGCTTAAGCTGGCGTACAGCAACATTATTTTCAGAAATTTTTTTTTATGAGTTCCTCTGTTGTACCCCATACTTCCGTGGAATCAAATATAAGATCACCGACAACATCAAGTTCAGATTCATCTTTTAAGCCTATACTGTTTTTAAGCAGTTTTTTGGCAATTGATAAGTTGTTTACAGACTGGGACAGGACCGGCTTTTGATTTTCAAGTACAACCTTTGCCCTTATGTAATCATACTCCAGGGCAACACCTGCTTTATACCTGGCTTCAACAACTCTCAGGTTTTCTGCTGCATTTTCAATGCTTTGCTCATTAAGCCGTATGACTTCTTTTAACAGAAGAACATTAAAAAAAGCCTTTTTAACATCAGTTTTTATTTTCGATTCAACACTTTTTACGTTCTCTTCCTGTATCCTTGAATAATATTCAGCAATGCGGATACCGTTAAAAACCGGGGTGCCTAAAAAGGGAATAGGCTCGGAGACGTCAAGTGTAGTAGTTATACTATTATCCGAGCCTATTTCGAAGTTTTGCCCGAAGATATTTATGGTCTGTTTTCTGAAAGACCTTGCATACCTTGAGCTTAACGTAAAACTTGGCACTAAATTTTCGCTGTAAACTTCTGATACCTGCTTATCAGCTTTCATTTTATCGAGTTTTGCAATTACATAATCAGAATTGTTCCTTTTTGCAAGATTTATTGCATCATATAGAGTAAGAGTTCTGACACTCTGGCTGTATGAAACAGAGATAAATGTTGCAGAAAGGACCATTGCAGCTATTAATTTATTCATAAAATAATTTATGATTTTTAATTTAAGTATTTAGCGGTACTATTTTTGCAGAACATCTTCAAACAGCTTTTTTGTGTTTGAAAATTTTTCCTTGCCTGATTCAGTTAAAAAACCGTTAAAGAAAATTTCAGCAGTAATTCTCATGGCTTCATGAAATGAATATTTGCTGTTAAGTACAAAATCAGCATGCGTAACAGCTTCGATAGCCCCATTAAGGGCTGTGATTATAATATCTACCGGAACGTGTTCGACAACTTTTTCCTTTTTACCCTGTTCAAGCAGCCTTGACATAATTTTTGTAACTTTATCCTGCCTTACCTTTGCAAATTCTTTGCTTAAATGGGGCGCGTGAACTTCAAGGTCGCGGAACCAGACCGGGGAACAGTTCATCGACATGCTTTTTTGCTTGTGGATTATCTTCAGGAACTTGGTTATTGCATCATCGCTGCTATCCACAACTTCGTCAAGGAACTCTTCCATAAGCTTCATCCGCATCCCGCATACATTTTCCAGCAGCTCTTCTTTAGAATCGAAGTGTTTGTAAATTGTCTTCTTGCTCATCTGAAGGTCACGGGCAATCTCATCCATAGTGGTCTTGTAAAAGCCCTCTGTTATGAACTTAGCATGCGTAAAATACAGTATTTTCTCTTTTTCCGTAACTTCAGCCATTTTTTCTAATATGGAAACTATTTTCGTTTCTTAAGTTTCCAAAATAGTTAACGGAAACTAATTTGTCAAGTGGTAAATTAATATTCTGAAAATTAACGTAATTTTAATATATATTTGCTTAGTTTTGGAAACGAAATTCCTGTATTTAATATATTGTGGATAGAAAAGAAACTGAACTTAAGAAAAAAGCTGCATTAATTTCCCTTTCAATCGGATTTTTAATGTTCTTCGGCAAAATAGGCGCATATTTTTTGACCGGTTCTGCAGCAGTACTTTCTGATGCGCTGGAATCGATAGTTCACATTGCAGCAACATCATTTGCTTTTTACAGCCTGCATCTTTCGACAAAACCGGCTGATAAGGAACATCCATACGGCCACGGTAAAATTGAATTTTTTTCTGCCGGGTTTGAAGGCGCAATGATCATGATTGCTGCATTATCTATTATTGCATATGCCGTCAGAGATATAATAATCCCCAGAGAGATCTCCCGGCTTGATACAGGAGCAATAATAATAACTGCTGCCAGTATAATTAACCTTCTGCTTGGATATTATCTTATTAAAACAGGTAAACGGACAAACAGCCTGATTTTAATTGCAGACGGTAAGCATGTTTTAACAGATTCAATAACAAGCTTTGGAGCTGTTGCCGCGTTAATTTTAGTTTTAATAACCGATATTAAATTATTTGACCCGGTTATTGCAATACTGCTTGCATTGAATATTTTATGGACAGGAAAACACCTTGTCAGAGAGTCAATTGGCGGCCTTATGAATGAGAATGATGATAAAATTATAGATGATATAGGCAAAGGGCTTGAGACTGTACGGAAATATCACAATGACTGGATAGATGTGCACCGCCTTAGATACTGGAAATCAGGCGATAAGTATATGATAGATTTTCATCTGATAGTGCCTTATTATAAATCAGTAGCCGAAAGCCATGAAACAGTTGACCAGGTTGAAAAGAGGATAATTGAGTCGCTTGGCACCAAACAGGTGGAATCACTGATACACTTAGACCCTTGCAATCCCCGCTGCTGTTATATATGCAATATGCCGGAGTGCGGCTCCAGGAAGGAGCCGAACTCTAAGTATTACAGGTGGGATGCGAAAAAGATCACATCCCTGCCGACTTACGATATAGATGATGTAAAAGAGTAATTGCTATTTTGCCAGTATCATCTTTTTTGTTTCGGTAAAATTACCTGCGGTAAGCTTATAAAAATACACACCGCTTGGCAGCCCCGAGGCATTAAAGTCTGCTTCGTAAATCCCGGGACCCGGGTTATCATTTACCAGAATTTTAACTTCCCTGCCGGTTATATCAAATACTTTCAGGCTCAAATTATCATATCCGCCATCCGGAATTTCAAACATGATCTTAGTCGATGGATTAAACGGGTTAGGATAATTCTGATGAAGAGAAAAACTTTCGGGAATAATATTTGAAACCGGTATAACAGATGTCAGTGCATTTGTTGTTTTTCTTATAGTACCGTTATTTCCAACTGTGTAACCCGTATCTGTTGAAGGGAAGTAAACAGAATGGAGATCGTTATTTGTTCCGGAGTTGAGCTGCACCCAGTTATTTCCTGAGTTGACTGTATAAAGTATAATGCCGTTTTCACCGACAGTGTAACCTACATTTGTAAATGTGAAATGTATTTCATACAGGTCGTTTGTCGTTCCCGTATTAAGTATAGCCCAGTTCATGCCGCTGTTTGTGGTTTTTAAAATAACTCCATTCATACCAACACAAAACAGTGTATTAAAAGAATATAAATTATTAAACCTTACATCAAGCAGACTTGTTGTTGTGCCTGATATACCGGCACTCCAGTTTGCTCCTCCGTTTGAAGTGTAACGGATTGTGCCGTTTGAACCTACGGAATAACCTAACTGGCTTGTTAAAAAATGAACTTCGTACAGTGAATTTGAAGTACCTGCACTCTGATTTGACCAGCTGTTTCCGCCGTTTGTGGTCCTCCTGATTGTCCCGCCTTCACCTGCTGCATAACCGGTGTTTATATCAATAAAGAATATTTCGTAAAGGGTATTGTTAGTACCGGAATTCTGTGAAGTCCAGTTTGCACCGGCATTTGTTGTTTTCCTTATAGTGCCGTTAGTTCCTGAAACATAACCTGTAGACTGATTGATAAAATTAATTTCATACAGATCCTGTGAAGTACCGGATGTTAATGAGCTCCAGTTTGCTCCCCCGTTTGTAGTTTTACGGATAAGACCGTTCAAGCCAACAACGTATCCGGTTTTGCATGATGTAAAATAAACTGAATACAGGTCCTCATTGGTACCTGAATTTAAAGATACCCATGTTGGCTGCTGTGCAAATAATAAACCTGTAAAAAATAATACTATTAAAGCGGCAAGCTTAACGAAAGTATGAAGTTTATTCATTTAATCCCCCTTTGGATTTAAATTTGTAAGATAAATTACTAATG
>LLZO01000221.1 GCA_001567545.1 Candidatus Tepidiaquacellales bacterium OLB5 | reverse complement strand
TAGTTCGTTTTAGGGATAATGGTTCTTCTTTAGATGATGAAAAAGTGATCTTTGATGATATACCCGCAGCCAGATTCCATGCGGGATGCAGAATTAAGTTCGGTCCGGACTCTAAACTTTATATTACTACGGGAGATGCAGGAGACAGGGAATATGCACAGGACCTGAACAAAATTCACGGAAAGATTTTAAGGCTTAATGATGATGGTTCTATACCTGCAGATAATCCTTTCAGCAACTCGCCGGTATGGTCATACGGCCACCGCAATCCCCAGGGGATTGACTGGTTTCCCGGAACTGATATTCTGTGGTCAACTGAACACGGTCCCAGCGGATTCGACGGTCCCGGCGGCGGCGATGAAGTTAACGTAATTGTAAAAGGCGGCAATTACGGCTGGCCTGTTGTATCGCATAATGAAAGCAGGGAAGGAATGATATCGCCTGTGCTTGTTTTTACGCCCGCAGAAGCCCCGGCTTCAGGTATGTTTTATAGTTCCGGTAAAATAGATAAATTCAAAAATTGTTTTCTATTTGGATGTTTAAGGGGTAACGGAATTATTTCCGTTAAAGTTGACCCAAATGATAAAACTAAAGTTATTTCATATGAAAAAATTGCGCAGGATTTCGGGAGAATACGCGAAATAACAGAAGGTCCTGACGGTTCAATTTATTTTTCAACAAGCAACAGGGATGGCAGGGGTAAAGTAAGAGATGGGGACGATAAGATTTACAGAATTATATCACAATAAATATCAGTGAAGGATATGAAAAGCATAAAAGAAAAATTTTTAGGCAGGTGGAGATTAAAATCCGTAATTGTAAGACATGATGACACAATCATTTACCCTTTTGGCAGGCACGTTAAAGCAATTTTATTTTATGATGAACATTACATGTCAGCCCAGATAATGATGCCGCATGACCTGCCGCTGGAACATATGCCTGAAAAAAAGCTGAAGCTTAAGGACCTTGCCTGGGCATTAAAACATCTTGGGTATATGGGATATTTTGGTCCTTATGAAATTGACGAAGAAAAACATGTAATAAAGCATCATGTTGAAGGCGCAATTGTTCAAAGTCTGGTTGGCGGCACGGAAGTACGAAAATACCGTTTTGAGCACGGAGAAATGATACTTTCTGCGGGTCCGATGGAGCTGAGGTGGGTGAGGGCTTAATTTACTTCACTTTCTATTATCACTTCACACTCAGGAAGTGAATGAATAAAATGCTTGCCGTAAGGTTTTTTAAGTATGCGGCTGTCAAGAATACATATAATCCCTTCATCGCTTCTGCTGCGTATCAGCCTGCCGACACCCTGTTTAAATTTTAATATAGCTGTTGGCAGTGAGTAATCCATAAACGGGTTGCCGCCTTTTTGCTGGA
>LLZO01000220.1 GCA_001567545.1 Candidatus Tepidiaquacellales bacterium OLB5 | reverse complement strand
CGTATTCATACCAGCGAATCATACTGCACAATTTCCCATTTAAGACTTTTGTGGTAGAATGAAAGCTCGCATATCACCCCGTCATCTTCACATATAACGGTAAAATGCGTTTTAAAGCCTTCCTCATTATCCGGAAGGCGCCATACATTGGCAATGCGGTGTACTTTATACACGCGTTTATCCCATTTGAACTTGAGTATCTCAACCTTTGAGTTGTGGAAATACGAAATTACCTCTATGGGCTTATATACCTGGTTTTGTATGTAGGTCATAACACAAATAACAAATAGTAAATAAATTCCCCTCTTGAGAGGGGTGGCACCGCCGCAGGTGGTGACGGGGTGTGTTGCTTTGCTCGTGCCACGAATAAATCCGCGGGATTAATATAAACTGATCCCGTTAGGGGTCAAATATTTCAATAATTTTGCACCTCACCCCCTGCCCCTCTCCTGTAAGGAGAGGGGAGCAAAGTGCGGGAAATTTTCTTTTTTTCTAATTAAACCCATTAGATGCAGTATAAACTGACCCCGTCAGGGGTTAAATGTTTGTAGATAAATATTAGCGGTTTATCCCACGACCCCTTTGGGGGTCGAACATATATAAAAAAATTTAAGCCATTTCCCGAACAGCTTCATATTGAGCAGGCATTTCGTCATAAGTTCTCTCGTTTAAAATTCTGCCCGCTGCTTTTTTATTTCTTCCACCCCACTGTTTAAAGAAAAATGCTGCGTTTGCTCTTTCACATTGAGCCTGTATATCCAGCACCCATTCCGGGTCCATTGGCCTTGGATTATGACCGCTTTCGCCGCCAACAATGACCCAGTCAATTTTTTTAAGATTCAAATTCTCAAGCGGACCGATAAGCGGCTCACAGGAAAGGAATTTTACCCGCGCACCGGTTTTACGGAGAAAATCAATTCTATCAACAACTTTTTCATCTTCTACTGATACACCCATCCATATATTGTGTGACCAGTTCAACTCCTTATGAACTTCAAGCAGCCTCTCTGCTCTTTTGGTTAATACCTGAAAAATATGCTGAGGGTTGTCATTCATAACCTCAAAAACTTCTTTAATAAAGCTTAAGGGAATATCTTCGTGAAAAAGGTCGCTCATTGAATTAACAAACACCACCTTTGAAGATTTCCATGTATAGGGTATTTTCAATGTTTCAGGATGCATCCGTACCTTAAAGCCGTCTTTATATTTTTCGATTCCCATAGCCTTAAGCCTTCTTGTCATAACTTCAGCATAGCAGAACTTGCAGCCCTGTGATATCTTTGTGCATCCGGTGGTTGGATTCCACGTTAACTCTGTCCACTCAATTGATGATTGCGCCATTTGGTTAAATTAGTTTAAACTTTACTTTATTTGACTCTTCTTTATAATATTTGTACGCAATATAAAAAGCACCTTTTCTTACTTTTTCTCCTTTTAAAGAAATAACTGAAAGCCTTCCCGAATTTTGAAGATTATAGAATACTTCGTTTGTATGTTTAGGAAGAAAACCGTTACGTAATGAAAATTCATATATTTCACCATTAGTGCGAATATGATTGCTTAGGTAGTCTATCAGTTTTTCTTCAAGTGGATTGGTTTTTATGTCACTAAACATACTGAGTGAACTGTCTGTATAACTCCAACCTTTTCCTTGCTCAGTATCAATTTCCCATTTTGCCTCAAGCATTTTTTCAAAACCTTTAATATGACTTGAGAAAAAGAATAAGCAAAAAAACTGTTTGTGGATCTTTTTCAATTGTGAAAATATCTACAAAATATGCCAACCCTAAATACTTCTTAAATGCATCTGTTAACTGTCCTATAAATTTCCAGACACTATCAGTTATTTTCCAATCTTGGTATTTAATTGATAAATCTTCTATAAAATCTATTAAGGCAATCGGCGTTCCTTTGCTATCAAAACGATACATAAATTGTGTAGGAAGAAACAATAATACTTCCGAATTACCTGTACTAAGCAATGTTCTAATATCACCGGCTTTAATATTGGCATAACCATATGGATCTATGAATATAAAACCTTTTTGATTTTTAACGCTTTGAAGATATTTCGAAATTTTCTTTATTTCATTTTGATAATCTTCTACAGTAAAATCAATTTCACCATATTCTGCATAATATAAAGATTTATCACTAATAGCCTGTTTAACTTTTTCAACTTTTCTTGCCTCAATATCATTAAACTGGCAATCTATAAAAGGAATCTTTTTTATTTTTGCAACATTAGCAAAGTATAAATCTTTTATTGCTCTTAAAATAATTAAAGGACTTCCTTCTTTATCGTTATTATATATACCTTCGCCGCAAAAAAGATCATAGATTTTTATCCTTTCTGTATACCCATCGTTACCTATAATGTTTAAATATCTTTTTAAATATTCCCCTAACAGTCTAACTTTTGCTTCAGAGTGGGGTTTTAAAATTTTTTTTTGAATTCGTATTTCCCATAAATTAAGGCAAATATAAAGTTTAAAAACAAAACTTAATGATATTGATTTGATTATTCTACCCAAAATTACCCTGTAAATAACCCTCAAAAAATTCCATTATTTCCTGCTTGACTTCGCTT
>LLZO01000219.1 GCA_001567545.1 Candidatus Tepidiaquacellales bacterium OLB5 | reverse complement strand
TTTTTCCATTACCACCGGGTCATTAAAGAGCACTCCGGGGTAATTCATCATTTCGCTTAAATAGTTCAGCCCGTCTTTTTCAAAAAGTTCGCGGATATCTGATGCAGTAATTTCAGCTCCGGCAGTTTCAAACGCAGTTGCAGGAACGCAGGATGGCGCTCCGAAATAAAATTTAAAAGGCACTTTACTGCCGTTTTCTGTCATGTACCTGACTCCGGAAATGCCAAGCACGTTTCCTATTTCATGCGGATCGCTGACAGTTGCAACGGTGCCGTGCAGCACGGCAAGGCGCGCAAATTCAGAAGGCACCAGCATAGAGCTTTCTACATGCACGTGAGCATCTATAAATCCGGGCATTATATAATTATCATATGTGCCGCCATCAGGCTGCAGGGAAACAATTTTCCCGCCTTCAATTATTACTTTCCCGGCAAAAATTTTCCGGTTTAAAACATCAACTATATTTCCAGTGAGTTCCATATTAATTATCCCTGTACGAACAGGTTTGAAGTGAATAAAATTTAAAAAGGCAAAACAGAATGAAGAAAATAAATTCTACTCATAGTATAAAATATTCATATTTTCCAATTTTGTAAGTTTATTGTCGGAGGTAGCCAGAGGTAAATTGAGAAATTTTGAAGTCGCGCAGATTATAGCATCAGGGGTTTTCAGGTTATAAGTCCTTTTTAGTTCTATTGCTGTTTCTTTGATGATATTGTTCAGATCAACAATATAGCAATCCGATAAAAATTTTTTAATATTGTTTAATTCCTGTATTGTGGAATTTCTGAAACCAAGCAATTCTATTTCAGAAATCACTGATAAATAAATTTCTTTATTATTCAGGATTTCAGCAGCTTTTTCTTCGCCTTTTAACAGATAAATTAAGACATTGGTATCTGAAACAAGCCTATTGCCATTCATCTCTTAATTTCTTTTGAATTTCGTTCGGATCTTCCTTGATCTTCAATATCCCTAGATATTTATATGCATCCAGAACCTTATTAGGCTTTATAGTTTTTACGGATTTTATCTTTCTTTCAATAGTGCGTTTTGAATCAGACTTTTTTATTATTACAACCATAATTTTTTATATATTTCAGTGAATTTATATATATTTCTGTTCATTTTCTATTCATAATTCCATTGATACAGCACATAAATTGAATTATTTTAAAATATTAAACCACGAATTTCAACTTTCAAAATGCGAAAGTCAGGTAAATTTACACGAATTGAATAAATTTTACATATTGTTAATAATTTTGGTTGCTCAATTTTCTTTTGCCCAGAAAATTGAGCCGGGGTTTTATAGATCAGTGTGGGAATTTAAGGGTGAATATGGTGAAAACTTAGAAATATTAAAAAATAATTTTTTTAAATATAGATACTGGGATGATATTTCAAATGATATAGGGTTTGGGAAATACAGTATAATTGGCAATAAATTGATTTTTGAATTTTTTTAATCTATGCCGATTATTATGATACAAATAAAGTTAAAATGACTGATTCAATAACGAATAAAACTGATTCTATTAGAATTTATCTTAAAATTAAAAATCCTGTAAATAAAAAATTAATTGATGCAAGAATAGAATATACATTAAGAAATAATGTAATTATAAAAGCAGCAAGTGATAAAAAAGGTGATGCAATTCTTATCATTTCGAAAAATGATTTAGGCGGTAATCTCAGAATTACTTACGTTGGTTATGAAACATTTTATTATACAATAACCGGGGACTACGATAGAAATCTAAACGTTAAATTAGAGCAATATTACAAAATTATTCATAAGAATGAAGTTAAAACATTTTTAATAAAAGATGTTGACTCTGAAGGTTTTTTTGTTAAAAATTGGTTATTTACCAATTGGACTATTTTTAAAAGAGAAGATTAATTGAAAACCATCACAGAAATACACCACCCAAAATGCCGAATATCTGTTTTTTGTGGAACCAGAAATACCTTGTTAAGCTGGAGCAGGAGGGGCTTGAGCAGACATTCAAAATTAACCAGTTTGATATATTAAGTGAAGATAAATTGAAAGAAATGATAAATGAAGAGTTTATTGAATCTGCACTTAAACGATTTGACAAAATGCGACTTGATTTAAACAATATTATCAAAAACATAAGCAGACACAAAGACTCAAAGGCTCAATGAAAAGCAGAACAATTTATGAAACACATTGTAAGGCTTGGCGTCTTCGCGTCTTTGCGGTTTAATGATGTTTCTTTTTCGTAATTCGTAATTCCTAATTCGTAATTCCTAATTCAAAATTCGTAATTGCCTGTAAGGATAGATAAATATTTATGGTGCATCCGTGTCTTCAAATCAAGGACACTTGCAGGCGAAGCCTGCGACTCCGGAAAGGTTAAGATAGATGATACCCGCATTAAGCCTTCACGGCTTATAAAGCCCGGCGATATCATAACAGTTCAGCAGGGGTATGTTAAACGGACTTTCAAAGTTATCGATCTGCTTGAAAAGCGTGTAAGCGCTCCACTGGTTAAAAATTACGCACTTGATATTACTCCCCGGGAAGAGCTTGATAAGCTCCAAACCGAAAGGTTTGTATCATACCAAAGTAAATTTAAAGGAACCGGCAGACCCACCAAGAAAGACAGGCGGCTGATTGACAGAATGAAGAGCTGATAATTGAAAGTTGACAGTTGATAATTGATAGTTGACAGTTGATAGTTGACAGTTGACAGTTGACAGTTGATAGTTGACAGTTGAAAGTTGATAGTTGAAAGTTGATATTTGAAAGTTGATATTTGATAGTTGAATGGTTAAACGGTTGATTTGTTAAATAGTTATTTGGAGAAAGGAAAAATTTATTAAGTAACTATTTTTCAGTAAAATATGAAGGTTTTTGAAACATTTTTTCATTTAATATCATTGTTATTATTAGTAATTTAGTAAATAAATATTAAAAGGTGAGTTAG
>LLZO01000218.1 GCA_001567545.1 Candidatus Tepidiaquacellales bacterium OLB5 | reverse complement strand
TTTGTGTCTTCGTCAACAATAATAATTTCATTTACACCCAGTTTATTGAGCTTCCAGCAAATAGCGCTTCCGATAAATCCCGCACCGCCTGTAATTATTTTCATATAAGTTAATAATTTAGATTAGAATACAAATTTAACAGTTGTAAAGCTGTATTTCAATTTATTAGTTAATATTTAAATAATAATCTAAAAATACATAGTATTATTATTAAGAATTCATTAATTTAAATATCTCAATTAACTAATAAATTTTCCCGCGGAGGTAAAAATGAAAAAAATGTTTATAATTTTAATATTGGCATTAATCCTTGTACCATTAAGCTATTCCCAAAGAATTCTTTTAAATGAAACATTTGAAACTTCAGGTTTTGTGGGACCTGATAGTTTACCTACAAATTGGGTTGCAGTTGATGCTGATGCAACAAATCCTTTATATCCCAATGCTATTTGGAGAGTACGTGATACAAGCGCTACTTTCCCGGGTGTAAACGCTTCAATACGTTCCAGAGCCAATTTTTTTTACTGCTAGAGGTTTGAGTATTCCATGGAGAGCAGGAGATCCAGTAGCTGATGATTGGGTATTTACAGATAGCTTAAATATTCAGGCTGGTGATACTTTAAAATTCTGGATGCTTTTGGGTACACCGGCTGATTCTATTTTAGGACTCAATCTCACAAATTATATTGATACAATGCAGGTATGGGTATGTTTTGATCAAGACCCATCTGCTGTATTAAACCAATTAGGTCCAACAATAAGAAGTGCTGATTCAAATAATGTTTGGAATGAATACATGTTTGACTTAAGTGCATATGCCGGACAAAAAATATTCATTGCATTCAGATATTATATGAATACCACTGTTGATGGCTTGTGGTGTAATATTGATAATGTTTGGGTTGGCAATTTAAGCGGTTCCGGTATTGGTATTCAGCAAATCGGGAATGAAGTTCCCAGAACTTACGAACTTAAACAAAATTACCCGAATCCGTTTAAATCCGATAA
>LLZO01000217.1 GCA_001567545.1 Candidatus Tepidiaquacellales bacterium OLB5 | reverse complement strand
CCCTGTTAAGGAAAAGGAACTTGAATCTTTCAGCCCTTGCCTCTTCCATAGACATCCTGCCGAAAAGAACATCAGAAAAATGGATCTGCTCAAGAAGCTCCAGGTGCTCAGCTTCCAGGTCTTCCAGTGACATTTCATGAAAACATGTATATCTTTTCCATACAGCCCTTAAGCCTTCGCGGCTTGCATGGCGGTGATCGAACAGCGTATCGTCAAAATCGAATAATACAGCTTTTATAGGCTGGTTGATGTTCATGAGTAAGATATAAATATTTAAATTATTTTTCAGATCAGGCTTACCTGGAAACTTCTGACCAATTTAACAAATTTAACTAATTGTAACCTCAATTAAAATAGTTATTAATAAAATTTCAGTTATTGTTTTTTAAACACTGTGGCAAATTTTACAATTTATTAATAAATGAAATTTAGGTAATTTGAAGGATATATCAGAAAATAAAAAAGGTAATTGATGGAAATTGTTATTGCGCTGTTAACTCTGGTTGCACTGGAAATTGTTCTGGGCATAGATAATATAATATTCATATCTATCCTTGCCGGCAAGCTGCCGCCTGAAAAGCAGAAAAAAGCCCGAATGGCGGGACTTGCAGCTGCTATGATCATGAGAGTTCTTCTGTTATTTTCACTTTCGCTTATTATGAAGCTTACTGCCCCGCTGTTCAGCGTTATCGGAAATGAAATTTCCGGAAGGGATATTATACTTATAGCCGGCGGACTTTTCCTGCTTGCAAAAAGTACTTTTGAAATACACGATAAGCTTGAAGGCGATGAGCATAACAAATCAGCCGGCAAAAAAGCTGTTTCATTTGCCGGAATAATTGTACAGATAATGATTCTTGATATTGTTTTTTCGCTTGACTCGGTTATCACAGCAATCGGCATGACAGATATGCTCTGGGTAATGATAACAGCTGTTATTGTTTCTGTGATTTTTATGATGTTCACAGCCGGCGCAGTAAGCGACTTTGTGCATAAACATCCGACTGTTAAAATACTTGCTTTAAGCTTTCTGCTGCTTATCGGCATTACGCTTATTGCTGAAGGTTTTGACCAGCATATTTCAAAAGGCTACATTTACTTTGCAATGGCTTTCAGCGTTTTTGTTGAAATGATAAATATCAAAATCAGGACAAAATCTTCCAAACCGGTTGTACTTAAAGAAAAAAATCTATAAAAATAATTATGCCTTCCCAGTTAACAGATACAATTTTAATGATCGCCCCTGATTCTTTCGGGTACAACATGCAGACTGCAGGTTCAAATTCATTTCAGAACAAACCCGCCGAAGAACCGGAAGTACTGCGTAAAAAAGCATTAAATGAATTTAATGCAATGACACAAAAACTTTCTGACCTTGGTGTTGACCTGCTGATATTAAGCAATGATAATGAGGTCGATACTCCCGATGCTGTTTTCCCGAACAACTGGTTTGCAACTTATGAAGACGGCACGGTGATACTTTTCCCTATGTTAAGCGAAAACAGAAGGCTTGAACGGAGCCGTGAAACACTTGAAGAGGTGTTTGATTCATCAGACCTTGCAGTTTCAAAATATATCGATTACAGCGAATACGAAAAACAGGGATTGATCCTTGAAGGCACCGGAAGCCTTGTGCTTGACAGGAAAAATAATACTGTTTATGCAATTGAATCAGAACGAACAGATAAAGTTCTGTTTGAGAGGTATTGCAGCGATATGAATGTACCTGAAGATAACAGGATATTCTTTCATGCTTATGATGAATCCGGCAGCCCTATTTATCACACAAATGTAATTATGGGTATTGGTGAAGGCTTTGCAGTTATATGCAGTGAATGCATTCAAGGAAGCGAACAGGCGGAAGTTATAAGCAAGCTCAGGTCTTCCGGACTTGAAGTCATAGAAATTTCCTACAGCCAGTTAAAAAATTTCTGCGGAAATATTCTGAATGTAAAGAATATTCAGGGTGAATCACTTATAGTAATGTCATCAAGGGCTTTCAGCAGCTTTACCGCACCACAGCTGGAAGTTCTCAGGAAATACGGCACCCCGGTTGATGTAAATATCGATACTATTGAAACTATTGGCGGCGGCAGTGCACGCTGCATGATGGCTGAGATTTTTTTACAAAAAAAATAATTTTTTTTCCTCAATTCCTTAAGAAAATCTGCATCTTATATGCCGTGAACCGTGTATCACCACTTATTCAGGGTATCACCTGATAATAATTTTATTTGTAAATTTATTCATAAATTAATTAAGGACTAATTTTGAGTAAATTTATATACCAGATTTTTATTCTGTTTCTGTTTACTTCCGGTTTAACTTATTCACAATGGATAAATACATATAACGGTCAGGCAAATTCCGACGACAGGGGTCATGGAATAGTTGTTGATGCCTCAGATAATATTTACACTGTAGGCTATACAACTAATGATACTACGGGTATAGATATAATTATTTTAAAATATACAAATACCGGTGAACCCATCTGGCAGGCTGTTTATTCCGGCACAGGAAACTATACTGACAGGGCGCACGGAATAGTTGTTGATAATTCCGGAAATGTTTATGTTACGGGTTATACTACTTCAACCAGCGGCAATATTAATTACCTTACTCTTAAATACAATTCAAACGGTGCGCTTCAATGGGCAAAAACATTTAACGGGTCAGGAAACCAGACAGATAAAGCGTGGGGTATAGTAGTAGATGATAACAGTAATTGTTTTATAACCGGAACCAGCAAATCATCTTCAAGCGGTACGGATATAGTAACTTTAAAGTATAATTCATCAGGTAATGTTGTTTGGACAAAAACTTACGATGCTCCTCCTCACAAAGATGAAGAAGCTGTAAAGATTGCCATTGACGGAAATAATAATCTTTATATTGCCGGATATGGTGAATATTCTTCAGGGCACCACGATTTTCTTTTATTAAAATACAGCCACAGCGGCTCTTTCCAGTGGGTAAAAAATTATAACGGATCTAACGGAGGTTTTGACAGAGCCTGGGGTATCGTAATTGATAATGAAGATTATATTTATATTACCGGAGAGTCTGAAGGCAGTAATGATAAATTTGATATTGTAACCATTAAATACAATTACAGCGGTACCCAAAAATGGCTTTACAGGTTTACTGAAACTGAAAATGAAGACGATAAACCATACGGGATTGTTGTTGATGAAATTACCGGCTCGGTTTTTGTAACAGGCAGCACTGAAACCAATAACAACGGTATGGATTACTTAACTTTAAGGTTAAACAAATCTACCGGCGCATTAGGATGGGCAAAGATATTTAACGGCGGCGGAAATGATAATGATATACCTTATGCATTAACAACAACTAAAAATGGTCAAAACCCGTATATAATAGTTACCGGAACTGTAAAACAATATTCATCAGGCAGTGATGATATTGCAATAATTGTTTATAATGCCGAAGGAATTTTACGAAATGTTAATGTTTATGGGGGCACCGCTGAATATGATGACGGTGCATTTGGTATCACAGTTGATAATAATGATAATTATTTTATTGCCGGTTTCGTAAGCAATACATCTGCAGGGTCAGGAGCATCCGCCCCAAATTATGATATAGTTACTGTAAAACATGAAAGGATAAATCCTGTAGGTATAATTACACCGCTTGTTAATGTTCCCGGAAATTATTATTTATCTCAGAACTATCCCAATCCGTTCAACCCTGAAACAATTATATCATTCGGAATACCTGAAAACTCAAATGTAAATATTTCAGTTTATGATATTACCGGTAAATTTATACAGAATTTGGTTAATTCAAACTTATCAAGAGGAAGTTATAATGTTTCATTCAACGGAAACAGCCTGTCTTCCGGAATTTACATTTACAGGATTACAGCAGGCAGATTCACGGAAACAAAAACAATGATACTTATTAAATAAGTAAGTTTTGCAGAAATTAAAAAGGGAGGTAATTTAATTACCTCCCCTTTTTTTTTGCACAGAATGATCACTTTTTCATTAAAACTGCTTTCTGATAATTTGTCACCTTAAATGAACTTACCGAAATGTTTTCTTCACTTCCTGTTGTTGTTTGTTCAGGTGTATCACTTCCTGCAAATACCTCGAATATAATTTTATCATTCTCCATTTCATAAGTAATATCCAGCATGCTTCCCTGTACTATGAACCTGCTTATCAGCTTACTTCCCAGCATATCAGCTCCAAGCAGGATTCCGTTCTTTTCATTAATTGAATATTTTCCCTTTGATTCATCAATTGTTCTCAGCAGGTATTTCCTGTGATCTTTTGCTGAATCACCGTAAATAATGTGCCAGTTGTAAAGCCCGGCAGAATCAGTTTTGCTGATATGCAGCTCCATATGCAATGAGCTTATCTTTTCATATCCCGGCGCATTGTAAATAATTAATTCCCCTGCCCATTTGCCAATCCAGCCGTCAATATTCTGGCTGTAAGTATTTGTTGTTAAAGCAATTAAATACGAGATAATTAAATTAAATGTAAATATGAAATACTTATTCATAATCTACTGGGTAATATATATTTTTCATAACATTTTGGGCATATCCAATTGTTGTTGTTTACATAGCCTGATCTAAAACATTCATCATCATCCATAATTTTTGATCCGCACAATTCACAATGTTCATGATCCCATAATTTTTCATCAATTTGCGCATCCTCAGGCAGTTTTAAATTTTCTGTTACTTTCCCAGCTACAATAACACCATCTTTTTTAAACCAATATCCGGCAGTGGGTTTAAATTCTTTTAACTCCCATTTTATAGAAATATCATTTACCAGTTCCAGTTCAACCTCACTCCAGTATTCCTCAAAAGGATAGTTTTTATCATTCATAATATTTTATTTTTTAGAAATTTCACGTTTGAAATTACATTTTTGCTTTTTGCCTTTTCACTTTTGGCTTTTCACTATTAACATTTCACTTTTGTTTTAATTATTTCATCGGTTCCATACCCATAGCAATCCATTCTTCTTTGCTTGGTCCGTAGAAACCGGGTACTTTAAGTCCCGCCTGCCGCATTAAAACCGTCATCTGACCCCTGTGATGAGCCTGGTGAGCAATCAGTATGCTGAGAGTTGTACCTCTTTTCCATTTTTCACCATACATATCATCTTCAACTTTTAATGTATCGTTATCCCAGCCTGCCTTTAATTTATCGGTAAGTGATTCCGCCGCATTTTTATAACACTCGGCAAGATCAGCGGCGCTGTTCATTTCCCATTTTCCCGCATTAAAGTCAGGCGAAAAGACCTTTAAGCCCGTTCTTCCCATCATTTCCCCTATTGATTCGGTAATATGCCAGCCTATAAAACCAAGTGACCTGCCTTCCGGCGATACTTTTTGTTCCATTGATGCATTGGTTAACTGCTGCATTACTTTTAGTGTCGATGTACTTTCATATTCCCAGTCTGCCAGGAATTCGTTTAGTTCTCTGTATAACATTTTTGATTTAAATTAATTATTTATTAAAACAGAACATGCAAAATTAATTAAATAATATTAGATTAAAAGTATAAATAAAAAGCGGCGGTTTATTTCTTTATCAATTTTACATCTAATGCCTGCTGGATGAATTCTCAGCACCTGCATGGCACCAGTAAAGCATAATCAGGTTATAAAAAAAGAGGCTGTCTTTATGACAGCCTCAGTGTAATTATCCACTCCCCCAAATGAATAAATTTTGAAAAATTATCAGTACCTTAGCGGCAGCCTTATGCCTGCAGCTATCTGCAGGTATATTATATTTTTTTTGCTTTCCATTTCTATACCGTTGCTGCTGCCTGAATCATTTATGTATGAATTATACACCCTGCCTGAAAAATAATTTGATTTCGGAAAAAACGTTTGCCCATACCCCTTTTAATGATAAAACAAGGTCCGTTTTTTTATTCAGCCTTACCAGCATACCGGCTGTTGCACTCATGCCAATTCTGCTTGCCGGGTTAAACCATGTATAAATATTTGATACAGAATTATCCGGGTAAGTTATATCTGACTGCCATGCGCCAAACAGCAGGTTGTAATGAATACCATAACCAAGAAAAAGACTCTCTTTTTCTTTTGGAGTAAAATTATACTGCACTCCAGCTCCAAGACTTATAATATTCCACCTCGTCCTGTTCATTCCGTTATCCATAGTGTTGTAAAAATGATTATATCCGGCCTCACCGGTAATTCCGAACTTTTTATTCTTCGATACAATAAAATTACTCAGAACATTGACTCCGTAACCTTCCTGCATTCCCAGGCTTTTGGCATTAAAAATATTTCCGCCTGTCGGTTCATAGAAGCTGCTGAATCCCCTTGAATCGCCGTTTGCAGAACCTACAACATACGAAAAGCCGCCGGTTACCATTAATGATACCTTAGGAACCTTTTTAAAGTTTTTAGTTTTAACTTTTCCCTGTGAATTTATTCCGGTTGGTAAAACAAACACCAAAACTAACAATACCAATATTACTTTTTTAAAATATTGCATGTTATCCCCCTGTTTTGAAGTGTTACTAATTTATAAATTAGAAACTATTTTCAGCTAACTAAGGAATTTAATTTAATACTTTTTGTGGTATATAAATTGCTTCAGTATTAATTTAGCATATTTTTACCGTTAATCCAGTATAAATCAGAATACATATCGGGAATTTTATAAACTCCTTTTTAAAAATTAAGGTAATTTTCACAAATTTATTGTCTCAGGAGTGTTCAATTGTTACTTTTGAAGTGTTGTTTGGGTCATATTTAACATATATTTCTTCACCGGGCTGGAATTTGGGAACAGACTGCTCCATTATTACCCCCGTCATTTTAGCTTCAAAGCTTGGTCTGTCATTTGGTAAGACCTGTGCTTCAAGTTCTACAGCCGGATTGTTGCCGTTTACATACATTCCAAGCCAAGTGTATTTAGTAACAATTGCCCTGCAGGATGTTCCGTATGCAAATATTTCCTTGTTCTTTGCATCGATATCGTATAGCTTCTTTTCAGCTTCGGTTCTGTGCATGCCCGCCCAAGGACCTATTGAAATTGAATCCTGTGTGTACGAGCCCTGTACCTGCCCGGATGAACCGCCTGCACCTTCATAATTTATTACTATGCTGTTCTTATCATTCAGGTCAATAAGAACCGGGATCATACTGCCCGGTGTATACATGGATGTCTGAAGCCTGGAAATAAGCTGTTTTGTTTCAACCATATAAGGTGAACCGTTCGGCGGGGTTACTTCCAGCAGCAGCTTAACCTGCGGAGCATTGTTAACAGTTACACCTGTATCTGAAATTTCTACAACCCTTGCAGTTGTTGCAAACCCGCTTTTAGCAAGCCTCCGGCTTAGCATCATCGGCCCGAAAAGTACTTTCCAGAAAACTGTTCCAACTATACCGACTGTGATCACCATTATGATCAGTGCAAACCAGGATTTGGTCATTATTACCGCTCCTAACCCAACAAGCAGACCTATAGCGCCGCCAATAAGACCTATGATCATACCCCAATTCATTTTCATTTTATTTTTCCTCCTTTAGTGATACAAATTTAAAACAAAAAAATATAAAACAGAAAAGAATATTACGGAAAAAATTTACGGTAAGTTTGAAAGATTGTGAAGAGTGAAAATTTGCGTTTAAAATTATTTTTTACATACAGGTATATTTTAAGGCTGAAGAATACTATAAAAAAAACGGGGGCAATTTGCCCCCGTGAAACGGTTAAACCCAAGAAGAAACTATTAAAGATAACTTTTTATGGAAAATTAAGCAGTTTTCCGGTTTGATTTCCCCGAAAGATTGTTGATCTTAAAAGTAAGATCGTCAGAAACATTGTCAACTATTTCCTGGAATCTTACAAACTTTTCAAGCTCCAGCTTGGAAAGTTCAGGAAAATGTTTCCACGCCTCATCAGTTATTACCTTAGAGATGTTGATCTTAAATTGCTTAATTTTCTCTCTCCCCGCTTCTGCTTCTTCTTTTGTGAATACGATTTTGTTTTCGCCAGCTCTCACGTCTTTTTTGTTAGTTTTGAGTTTCTCAAAAATACCGTTATATCATAACATATCACTCACTAAAAACCGTTATTTTGTTTCCTGTATATAAAAATACCGGATTTTCTGATTTTTTAAAACCTGTTTTAAAATGTTTAAACATTAAAAATGCTTAAAACAGGCTATTATGGGCATTTTCTTATGTTGTAAATAATAGCCATTTTGGGTATATTTGCATATGAAAACAACCTATTCCAAAGCCGGTGTTAATATTTCTGAAGGTGATAAGTTTGTTGAAAGGATAAAACCACTGGTAAAAAGTACCTTTACTAATGGCGTTTCAAGCGGAATAGGTAATTTCGGAGCGTTCTTTAATATCCCAAAAACATTCAAAAACCCCGTTTTTGTAGCAAGTACTGATGGGGTCGGCACTAAACTTAAAATAGCCGTTTTAGCCAAAAAACATGATACTATCGGCGAAGACCTTGTAAATCACTGTGTAAACGATATTGCTGTCTGCGGTGCAGTTCCATTGTTTTTTCTGGACTATATGGCTTTTGGTAAGCTTAGATCACAGGTTGCCGTTGATATCGTCAAAGGGCTCGTACGCGGATGTAAAGCCAACGGTGCTGCGCTTATAGGCGGTGAAACCGCCGAAATGCCCGGACTTTATGCAAAGGATGATTACGATGTTGCCGGAACAATTATCGGGGCTGCTGAACGTTCACGGATCATTGACAAAAAAAAATGTCCGTCCCGGAGATATACTTATCGGGCTTCCAAGCAATGGTCTGCACACAAACGGCTACTCACTTGCGCGGAATGTTTTATTTAAAAGATACAGGATAAATGATTATATTCCTGAACTTAAAAGTACTTTGGCTAAAGAGCTTTTAAAAGTTCACAGGTCATACTTAAAAGAAATTAAGCTTGTAACTTCACGGTTCAGGGTTCATTCAATTTCACATATAACAGGCGGCGGAATATTGGGAAACACCAAACGTGTTGTTCCCAAAAACCTGAAAATTAATATCAACTGGAATTCCTGGAAACCCAATCCTGTTTTCAGTCTTATCCAGCGTACAGGAAATATAAGCTCAGCAGAAATGAGGAAAGTATTCAATATGGGTATCGGTCTCATTTTTATTGTCAGCAGAAAAGATGCCGCAAAAATACAGGAGCAGCTTAAGAAACACAAAATCAAAAATTATATCATCGGAGAAATTACAGAATAATGAGATTACACGATATTGCAGTTGTTGGTGCTAGCGGCCTTGTAGGACGCAAGATCCTTGAGATCATACAGGAGCGCAAATTTGAAGTTGGCAAAGTTGTTGCCATAGCTTCTGATGCTTCTGCAGGCAAAGAGATCAATGTTCACGGCAAAACTTACAGGCTTAATAAGCTTGAACCCAATATTTTCAAAAATCTCGAATTCGCATTTTTCTCCGCAGGCGGTTCTGTTTCAAGCCAGTGGGCTCCGAAAGCAGCCGCCGAAGGCGCTGTTGTTATAGATAACAGCTCAGCTTTCCGCATGCAGGATGATGTTCCCCTGGTTGTACCGGAAGTAAACAGGCAGGATATGTTCAAACACAAAGGAATCATTGCAAATCCAAACTGTTCAACAATTCAGCTTGTTACGGTATTAAAGCCGCTTGATAATGCTTTTAAGATAAAGCGTGTAGTGGTTTCAACTTACCAGAGTGTTTCAGGCGCAGGAAATAAAGGCGTTACAGCGCTTGAAAGCGAGCTGAGGAACATTGAATCAGCTTCCAGGTCGCCTTTTGCTCACAGGATTGCTTATAATGCTATTCCGCATATTGATGTATTCTTTGAAAATAATTATACCCGCGAAGAGCTTAAGATGATAAATGAATCCCGTAAAATTATGGGTAAAAAAGATCTGGCAATTACAGCTACTTGTGTAAGGATACCAACACTTACCGGGCATGGTGAATCAGTTAACATTGAGTTCGATAAAAAAGCTGATATTGACGAAGTTAAAAGTATCTTAGGCAGCGCAAAAGGAGTTACTGTTACTGATGACCCGGCAAATAATGTATATCCTATGCCTATCGATTCAGCTGAAAAAGACGATGTATTCGTAGGCAGGATAAGAAAAGATGAATCAGTTAAGAACGGTATAAACCTGTGGATAGTTTCTGATAATGTCCGCAAAGGCGCTGCAACAAATGCAGTGCAGATAGCTGAAGAATATATAAAGGGAAAATAGAATCCTGAGCGCAGCGAAGGATCTCATAAATTGAAAATATATTTAAATTTAAACAAATAAGTTTTTGCTTTACAATTTAAAATAAACTCAAACTCTTAAGTGTGGGTTTACTAAGGAAAGGAGCGGTAAGGAAATGGATAATGTAATAACTAAAACAACTATGACAAGGCCTATGGAACAAAATGTAATTCACCCGAACAATGTACTGGATACATTAAGAAATTATATTCATGTTGACGGGCTTGATGTTGTAATGGACCTGGAAAAATCTCAGGGCGTGTATATATATGAGGCGAGAAATAACCGACCGTACCTTGACCTGTTTTCATTTGTTGCTTCCAACCCGGTTGGCATGAACCACCCCAAAATGAACAACCCGGCATTCATCGAATATATCGGCAAGATAGCATTAAACAAGCCTTCTAACAGTGATATATATTACAGGGAATACGCCGAGTTCATTAAATTCTTCTTTGATACTGCAGTACCTTCATACTTCAAGTACGCTTTCTTTGTTGAAGGCGGAGCCCTGGCAGTTGAAAATGCTTTGAAGACTGCATTTGACTGGAAAGTACGCAAGAACTTTAAAAAAGGTTACACTGAAGAAAAAGGACACCAGGTAATTCATTTTAAACAGGCATTCCACGGCAGAAGCGGGTATACAATGTCTTTGACAAATACTGATCCCGCAAAGACTGCATTATATCCAAAGTTCAAATGGCCGCGTATCACAAACCCGAAAGTAACATTCCCTTTGAATGAAAACAATCTGGATGAAGTAATAAAGCTTGAAAAGCAGGCTGTTGACGAGATCAACAAAGCTATTGCAGATAACAAAGATGATATTGCATGCATTATTCTGGAGCCTATACAGGGAGAAGGCGGCGATAATCATTTCAGGGTTGAATTTATGCAGCAGCTCAGGAAGATCTGCGATGAGAACGAAATCCTTCTTATACTTGACGAAGTGCAGACCGGTATTGGTATGACAGGCAAATGGTGGGCGCATATGCACTACGTGCAGCCGGATATAATTTCATTCGGCAAAAAAACACAGGTCTGCGGAATACTTGTAACAGAAAGAGTAGATGAAATTCCCGAAAATGTTTTCCATACCTCAAGCCGGATAAACTCAACCTGGGGCGGAAACATTGTAGATATGATAAGGTTCAAAAAATACCTGGAAATTATTAAGGAAGAAAACCTGGTTGAAAATGCTGCAGTTGTAGGTGAGCATCTGCTTAACAGGCTGAATGAGCTTGCTCATAAATACCCGGCAGTTCTTTCTAACCCAAGGGGTAAAGGATTGTTTGCTGCTATCGATCTGCCTAACGGCGAAATGAGAGCCAAAGCAATCCAAAAAATATTCGAAAATAATGTTATCCTTCTTGGATGCGGCGAACGAAGCATTAGGGTCAGACCCGCGCTTAATATCACCAAATCACAGATTGATGAAGGGCTTGATGTTATCGAAAAAGTTGTAAAGGAAATGTAACAACCCCTCTTCGATGACTTAAAGTCATCGGAAGTTTTATAATATTTTGTTTAGATTAATAATTTTTTAGTTTTCAGGCGGCTGTTTTTAGCCGCCTTTTTATTTTAGTACACCTCACCCCTAACCTGCTTACCCACTTACCTACTTACCCACTTACCTACTCACCCACACACCTACTTACCCACTTACCTACTCACCCACCTACTCACCCACTTACCCACTTACCTACTCACCCACTTACCTACTTACCCACTTACCTACTCACCTACTTACCTATTCACTTTTTCATTAAACTCAATAAACTCTTAACTCAATACACTCAATTCACTCTATACACTCGCAACTTTTCTGTTACACTTTTTTACAAATTGTTACCCTAAAACTGCTATTTTTATATTATTTTAACACAGCTGAAAGGAATTATTTCTTTTTCCGCAATCTTACAAAAAACGTTTTTGTCTTATTGTTTTTATGGGGATAAAGATTAACAGCAATAATTCAAAACTAATTATAAAGGAGTGCTAACAATGCTATTACCTAAATTATTCAGGGGAGTTATACCGGCAGTGCTGTTTTTAACAGCATTTTCGGCACAGCTCCTTGCATTCGGGGAGGCTGACTCAGTCGTCTTCCAGAATGACAGCGTGTTCACCATCGAAGGCATCAAGCAGGAGCTTGGCACCGAAGGTGAATGGATAAAAGTTACTAAGGAAGATATCGACCCCGAAGCTGTTGCTGATGCTTCAGGCGGTATCGATCCCGATATAAACACAGATTATATCTGGCGGCCCTACGGAGTTGATGAAGGCTGGTCGCCCTATACAAACGGCTACTGGCGGTACACCAACTGCGGCTGGATGTGGGTTTCATATTACAGCTGGGGCTGGCGCACCTGCCATTACGGCAGGTGGTGGTGGTCACCCGTCTGGGGATGGGTATGGTCGCCCGGTTACATTTGGGCTCCCGCATGGGTTGTATGGATATATAATGATTATTACTGCGGATGGTACCCTATTTCACCGTGGGTAAGGTGGCATCACGGCTACGGCTACAGCTGCCACAACATGCGGTATAAAGTCCGCTGCTGGACCTATGTTGAAAAGATAAAATTTGCAGACCCTATTCCCCCGCGCCACCCGATTGTTGACCCGAGCGGAATAACGCAGATTGTAAATACAGGTGTTGTTGATAACAATCCCTATATATCCAAAACAGGCATTAATACCGGCGGACCCAAGGTTAAAACCATCGAAGATGTAACCGGTAAAAAGCAGCCGGTTGATGATGTATCGATGTACAACAATGT
>LLZO01000216.1 GCA_001567545.1 Candidatus Tepidiaquacellales bacterium OLB5 | reverse complement strand
AAAATAAAACTAATAAGAAGAAACAATAAAATTTATATCACGCAAAGGCTCAAAGCCGCAAAGCCGAAGGTGAAGCATGATTAGCCCCGCTCTTTAGAGCGGGGGATTAGATTCTAATAAAAAATGGGACTTTAGTCCCTTACATGAAAATCCAATGAAACAAATTCTAAATGTCTCCATTTTGTATATTTTCCTGATCACAGGATGTGGAAAAAACGAAGTCCTCATTACAGAAAAAAAAGGAATTTCAGACGAGTTTTCGGCATCAGAGATTGAATTAATCTCACAATTTTTAGACTCAATAGCATATAACGAATTTAATGATTCAATGTTTGAATGGTCAAATCCAATGCTTGTTCCGGATTCCACCAATTTTAGATTACCAAAGCCCTGGCTTATTGATCTATATAAAAGAAAATATCCAGAAGACGAACATATGTTGAAAAATTTAATTACAATAAACCAAAAGAAATATCATCTGGATAAAAATTATTTTCCTAAAATAAATGGTTTGGAAATAATTGCAGACAGCGAATTTGCATATTATTTCAACAGAAAAAATAAAGATAGTTTAGGAGTAGGGTTTTATTGTGTTGAGTTTTCACGACCTTATGTTGATGAAAAAAACAACAAGTCTGTAATTTACTTGAGAAAATTCAGTGAAGACTGGGACGAAGAAAACTATATTTGGTTAAAAAAAGAAAATGGTACGTGGAAATTTTATGATAAAATAATCCCCAATGATTGGCCATGACACCGGAAGAATTTTACATGCAATATCTTAAGTCACTTGGCAGGGAAGATGATCTTAAGCCCGGGGATTTTATTGTTGATAAGTTCGGCGATTCGCCGGAAATGGCTGATGAGCTGCTGGTGCCCGTGCTCAGCGGTTTAAAAACCGCGACATGTTCTGCATTGTGGGAGTGGGAGCATGAAGGAAATCCGGTGCCAAAACCGGGATTGCTTTCTGTAATACTGGACGGCAAGGATGAGCCTAAATGCATAATTGAAACTGTTGAAGTTGACATAAAGAAATTCAGCGAAGTAGATGCGGGCTTTGCCCGCGATGAAGGCGAAGGAGATCTCTCACTGAATTACTGGCGCGATGCTCACAAAAGGTTTTTTACACGTACACTGCCTTCAATCCGTAAAGAATTCCGCGAAGATATGCCGCTGGTTTGTGAGAGGTTTAAGGTTGTGTGGAAGTAAGAATTTAATTTCATGCAAAGGCGCAAAGGCGCAAAGCAGCGAAGTGCATAATGAAATAAAAAGCCACGGAGGGGCTTTGATATTCGTGTAAATAGCTTTGATGGGCTCTGCCCACCTCTGACTTATTACACCTCTTAATGCCAAACCGAAGGTATGGCTGCGGCTTGATTTAATTTAGAGATTTTAATTTCCTCGAGCTGCTCAGCCAGCCGGCGGCGTACACAGGCAGTTTCCAGAGTGAAGTGAAGCGTTTAATTGGTTCGCGGAGAAGCTGGCGGGTGCGGTATTCCTTGTGAACACGTTTATGCAGCACGCGGTAGAATTCAGTTGAATAAGTACCGTCGAACATCATTTCAAAATCATCGGAAAGCTCCCAGTTGTGCTTGTTCTTCATCTGCGAAGCAACTCGTTCGTAAAACCGGGTGCCCGGCAGCGGATAGCTTACCGATATACCGATATCATCAGGCATCAGCTCATTAACCATTTTAACCGTCTGGTTTATTTCATTCATAGTTTCACCTGTATATCCGAACTGCAGAAAGAAACACGTCTTAATGCCGTGCTTTTTCAGAAGGCGTGTTGCTTCATAAATTTCTTCGATAGTTGTGCCTTTATCCATAGCATCAAGTATTTTCTGGGAACCTGATTCTGCGCCAATCCAGATCGATTCACACCCGGCATTTGCAAGGTGAAAGATGTTATCTTCTTTCAGCAGCAGGTCTGCCCGCGATAAACATTTAAAAGGAAGCTTAGAGCCGGTTGAATTTACAATTTCATCAAACTTTGATACCCACCCGGGCTTAAGCCCGAAGATATCATCACAGAACCAGATATGTTCAGCGGAATATCTTTCCTTAACATGTTTTATCATACCGGCTACATATTCTGGCGAGTGAGAATTATACACCTGCCCATAAACCGGCTTTGCACACCAGTTACAATGGAACGGGCATCCGCGGGTGGTAACAAGGTTCATAGAAAAATACCCGTGATGTTTAAGCCAAAGCCTGCGGTATTCTGCAAGATCAACAAGCTCCCATGCGGGGTACGGCAGGGTATCAAGCTCTTTTAATACTTTACGCGGTGCCGTGCGTGTTATTTTTCCGTTTTCGATGAAGGCGAGTCCGTTTATAGATGTTAGTTGTTGAGTAGGTGAGTGGGTGAGTAGGTCTAATAGTTCACCAAGAGTATACTCGCCCTCGCCGCAGATGGCATAATCAACTTTATGCTTAAAATATTTTTCAAGGTGATCAACCGAATCAGAACCGGAAACTATAACAGTGCAGCCGAATTCTTTTGCAATTTCACTCATGCGGAAAGCCGCTTCACGCATTCTGGTTAAACACATTTTGGTGAGGTAGTTGAATGTATCATCATAAATCACCATAAACCTCGGCTTATGCTGAGTCAGAGATGCTTTAAGGTCCTCTTCGGAATCAGCCAGCATAGTATCGAACAGGGCGGCAGTATATCCCTTCTGCATTACAAATGCTGCAGCAAACAGCGTTCCCAAAGGAGCGTAGAGATTCATGTTACGGTATTCCTTCAGGTCGTGTTTCAGGAAATAAGTATTTGCAAACAGGATATCTGACATTAATTGATTTATTGTAGAGTCCGCTCACCGAGCGGACAGATGTTATTTTTGTTATTGTATGGCTGCCCGTAGGTCAGCCGTTACTTGATTTTTATTTTACTATATGGATAATCGCGCCAATCTTCTACCATATTTTTTCTGACAGGATTGTTTAGAATATATTCCGCAATATTCTCCAAAGATTCATCACTTCGTACAATATGATCAAAATAATTAATATGCCAAAAATCTGCGATACCGAATTTTGCTTTAACCTGATTACTGATAAATCTTTTGAAGGAACTTACCCATGTTGATAAATCATGTTCATATTCTTCATTTAAAGAGAGTAATAAATGAATATGGTCGGGCATAATACAGTAACAGATTACGGAAATTTCATTTTTTGATATTCTGAATTCTATTGAATCCTCTGCAAGCCGGGCAATATCTTGATTGAGAAAATGCTCAATCCTGTTCTTGGTACAGATAGTTATAAAGTAAGCATACCCAGATTTGTACTCAAAGTCATTTAGCCTGATATTTTTT
>LLZO01000215.1 GCA_001567545.1 Candidatus Tepidiaquacellales bacterium OLB5 | reverse complement strand
CACCATTCAGAAAGCAGGCTGTGTTTTGTATCCACACAGCTTATGGCTGATAAAGTAGCTGCTGTTATGAATGAGCTTCCACATCTTAAAAAAATTATAACATTTAATAAAACAAATCATTCAGGCAGCAGTATAATCAGCTTTGAAGAGCTTATTTACGGCGAATTAATTCATGAAAAAAATGCTTACAGCTCTGTGATTGCTGATAATTATTTTACCAGCAGCTCCCGCAGCCAGAAGCCGGAAGACCTGCTTACTATAATTTACACATCCGGTACAACCGGAACGCCAAAAGGCGTATGCTTAACGCATAAAAATGTTCTGGCAAACGTTAAGCAGTGCACTGATTCATTCCCCGTGCTGCCGGAAGACAGGTTCCTTTCATTCCTGCCGCTTGCCCATACATATGAAAGAACAGGCGGGTATTATGTGCCGCTTTCAAAAGGCGCCAAGATTTATTACGCAAAGAATATTGATACCCTTGCAGCGCAGATGATGGAAGTTAAGCCTACGCTTGTGCTTGCCGTACCTATGCTTTTCACAAGAATAGTTTCACGGCTGATGAAAAATATTGAGCAGATGCCTGCAGTAAAAAAGCTGATCACTAAACGGGCATTAAAGATCGGTAAAGCATTCAGGGAAAACAAATCAAACCCGCTGTGGAAGCTTGCGGATAAAAAAGTATTTTCAGTTATACGGCAGCGCACCGGCGGCGCAATAAAATTCTTTATTTCCGGCGGTTCGGCTTTAAGCAGAGAAACTGCTGAGTTCTTTGATTCAATTGGCGTGCTGATACTGCAGGGGTATGGTATGACTGAAGCCTCACCTGTCATTTCAGTCAACCGGCTCGATAACAATAAATTCGGAACAGTAGGCCTGCCGCTTGAAAACGTTGAAGTAAAAATAGCTGAAGACGGCGAGATACTTGTAAAAGGCGATAACGTTATGAAAGGTTATTACAGGAATGATAAAGATACCGGAGAAATGATAATTAACGGCTGGCTGCATACCGGTGATATTGGCAAACTTGATCCTGACGGATTTCTTGCAATAACAGACCGTAAAAAAACACTGATTAAAACTGCAGGCGGCAAGTATATATCTTTGACACACATTGAAGAAAACCTTGAACGCTCTGAATATATTGACCAGGCAATATCGTTTGCATCTGATGAAAAGGATTATGTTACAGCTCTGCTGATACCGAATCCCGAAAAGCTTGAAGAGCTTGCAGCAAAGCTGCATGTAAAATATTCAAATGTTAAAGGGCTTTGTGATAATGATGTAATTCATAATTTCTATGAATCAGAAATAGACGTACTGCAAAGACCGCTTGCCAAATACGAAAGGGTCAGAAAATTTGCACTGCTTGAAACTCCCTTTACAATTGAAAGCGGCGAGCTTACACCAACCATGAAACTGAAAAGAAAAGTTATTGAGGAAAAACACAGGGATATTATTGATGATTTTTATAAATAATTTTTACTGCAGCTTTTTTTAACAATTTCAAAAACATCAGTAATTTTTTTTCCTGCCAAGCATATATTAAATAACTTAAAAATTGTTTCCTTAATTAAATAGCTGTAATTATACCCTTTTGATATCGCTTTAATTAATTTACTATTCAAAGAACCATATAATTTATATAAATTCTTTATTTAAATGTTCTTTGCTGAAAAATTTCCATAGGTTTATTTTTGTTAAAATTAATATTTACATAAATGGATAAAAGTTATAAAGAAAACTGGGATTTTTACTTCACACAAATCGAAGATTCGCCGGTATCAGTTTTTGTTGATCTTGGACTTAACAGGGTATTGCCTGTTGCTGAAAATCCATTTGTGTTAACCATGTTTATAGAGATGCTTAACCCGCTGGAAAACGGATTCTGTACTAAGGAAGAATCTGAAGAATTATTTAAGATTGAAGACAGAATAACTCCACTGCTTGTCAATAAATCTGGCGCAATATTTGCAGGCAGGATGACTTACGACGGTGACCGCGTTCTTTATTACTATCTTAAAACAAAAGATGGCGCTAAAAAATCCATTAACGCCGCAATGGCTGAATTCCCTGATTACAGCTTTTCCGTTAATATTGAAGATGATCCTGAATGGGAATATTACACTGATGACCTCTACCCCCGTGATTATGAGCTGCACACAATAATGAACAGGCATATAGTTCAGAATATGAAGGAACACGGCGATAACGGTTCTTTGCCAAGGGAAGTAAATCACTTCATATACTTTAAAGAAGAGGCTGGAAGGAAAAACTTTGCAGATGAAGCTGTAAAAATGGGCTATGAAATTGCATCAATGCATATAGTTGATGACAGCAAGGAGTTTCCCTTAAGCCTTATTATTAAAAGATATGAACCGGTTAAATATGATGAAGTCAATGATACTACATCTTTACTGTATGATATGGCTGAAGATAACGGAGGCAGGTATGACGGCTGGGAAACAATGATAGTTCAGGACCGGAATTAATTATAAAAATGGAATTCCCGTTCATATATATTTACCATGGAAAGCCGCTTGATATTTATTCATTCAACGGTGAAAAATATTATACCTTATGCTTTAAGAACCCGGTAAGCAGTGATGAGGTAAAAAAGATTGAAAAGCTTATTCCTGAACCGCTTTCCGGAACAAATTTATGGTCAGAAAATATGCTTATGATATATTCATACTCAGAAGAAGATGAA
>LLZO01000214.1 GCA_001567545.1 Candidatus Tepidiaquacellales bacterium OLB5 | reverse complement strand
ATTCCTGTTAAGCTAACTGCCATTCCATTAATTTGGAGCGCCATAGGATTTACTGCAGCATTTTCATTGGGGATTTATGAAGATATAGGTTTGCTTGCAGCAGGATTAGTAACTCTGTTATTTCTTATATTGAAGGAACCTGATAGAATCTGAAAAAATTTTAGATGTTTCCCACACTCCGGTTTAGAAAACCATTATGAAAGGCTTCTGGGGCTAAAGCCCAATTAATTATTATATTCTATCCACGTCCTGAAGGTCGTGGTAACACAATAAAAATTTTTTCTCAATGTTATTCAGTTAACCAGAATTTATTAACTTTGCATCTTTACGACTTTGCGCGAAACGATTCTGATTTTTTAACCGAACAATCTCTGTATCAGCCTGTTCTCCACTCCGCAAAATTCACAGTCTATCGGTTTTGCAGGATATTCAGGTACATTGTTCTCTGCTCCGCATGACATGCATTTAAACACCTGCTGAACTTTAGTATTCTTGTGACAGCTTTCGCAATGCACTTTGTACGAGCCGTCAGGGATATAAATTTCCGCTTTGCAGTGTTCACACTCGCCTGTTCTGCCTGCCGGACGCTCAATATCAACATACTGCATGCTGAACCCTGACATTTTCAGGAATTTTTCCTGGTCAGCTTCAGTGAGATACGGCAGCCAAACCTGCACGAACATCGATATCTTCATTTTCATATGCACCTGTTCCGGAATAAGGTCATGCATCACAGCATATTTTGGATTTGAATAAAACACGCGCATTCCGTCTTTTGTCATATTGATAAAAAACTCTGCCAGTCGGAAAAACCCTGTACTTTCAACTTTATTCCCCGTGCCGTCATTGTAATAGGTCAGCATTTGCTGCAGCCGCTGCTGCTCAGCGCCATAGGTCTGCCATTTGGGATCAAAACCATATTCAGTGCTGGACTCAGCGCAAACATCAAGGTAATCGCGGTATTTATACCCATCATCAATCGATGGGGGCATATAAGCCGGGTAAGTGCGGTAATAATAATCCCAGTAATCACGCTGCAGGCTTTTGTATTCTTCTTTATTGCCCCGCTGCATCGCGCCCTGCATTTTACTCATCAGCGCCATTTTTGTCATCTGGTAGTTCATAGCTTTTACCCCTGATTCATTCCACTTATCCAGTCCCAAAGTAAAATCTATATCGGTGAATGAGCCGCAGTAATCACACATAATATACGGTGTTTTATATTCGTTAACCTTTGGCGCTCCGCAGTTTATGCATGTAAATTTCTTAATTTTCATAAAAAACCTTAATTATTAAGCTGTTTAAAAATTATGTTTAAACAATTTAAACACAATTTCCGTGAAAAACAAAGAAAACTAATCGTAAATGTTTGAGATTTATGACTAATATCATTGTTTGAAATAGATAAAAAACCTTAATTTTGTTAAATGAAAAACAGGG
>LLZO01000213.1 GCA_001567545.1 Candidatus Tepidiaquacellales bacterium OLB5 | reverse complement strand
ATTAATAATCAGCTTTTTTGAAATCCATTCTCTATTATTGCAGCTTCTTTCCCTGTCAGATCAAATAGTGTGATCTTAACATAACCATCTTCCGGTATCCTGTAGTTTATTAAAGATGACGGATTTGAAGGATTTGGATAATTCTGAGAAAGCTCAAATTCAGCAGGTTTTGAAATATTAATTTCTGATAAATTTGATGGTGAAAAATATTCAAAATTTCCATTAAAATCAGTCTGTTTAAGCCTGTATTTATAACTGCCGGTTTGTAAATTATTATCAGAAAAGCTGTAATATCTAGGCTCATTTACTGTTCCGTTACCCGTTACAAAACCGGCATTTTCCCAAACTCCGCTATTTGAAACATTAACTTTACATCTTTCAATAACAAAACCGGAATTATTTATTTCGCTCAGCGTTGTCCAGTTTAGCAATGCAGATCTGCCGGCTGAGCTTAAGTTAAATGACCCAATTACTACAGGAAGGGGAGTGCCGGCAATATCGTTATGGTAATCAATATTATCTATAAAAATATTTGCTACATTACCGGTGCTTTGATCCCCATTAAAAACCCAAGAATCAATATTTGCATCATTAGTTAATTGTGCTTTTCTGAGATCATTACCAATTAATTCTCCATTAACCCAAATATCAATTTTATTGGAATCAAGAGTTTGCAATGAGCCATAAGTATATGATTTTGATGTTGTAGTATTATTTCCATAAATTTCAACTTCGTAATCAATACCCTGTTGAAAAGGTGTTCCGCTAATACCTGTAGCAGACCAGGATGTTCCATTCCTATAATTAAATGTTATTGCGCCTGATGTTCCGAATGCAAACCTGAATGCTGTGAATACCTGAGACCCTGTAAACGCTGTCGCATCAGCATACATTGTTCCATCTCCAATAAAAAGAAACCAATTACCCGAAGTAGCGCCTACAGCGGAACCATTTGATGCTCCTAGTCGAATAGTAAACTTCATGGTGAAGCATTTACCGGGAGAATAATCATTTATTCCAAATTTGTTTACAGAAGAAGCAGTAGGTGCCACACCTCTTATATAAGTATCTGAACCAAACGGTATTAATTGATTTTCAAGATTAATTGAACCGCTGCCACTACCTACTCTAGTTAATGTGTTTCCACTTGGTGGAGTTGGAAGGAAAGATGTAGAAATCCCGTTAGTAGTATATGATCCGCTGCCTGTTCCCAGATCATAATGCCATGGTTGTGAATATACTGAAGACATGCTATTACAAAACATTAAAAAAACAACAAAAGTAAATAATCTTATCATTTGCATTATTTTATTCAATTTTCGGAAATTATTATTGTAATTTCATTAAAATACTCAATTTTTTCAAGGATTTTACAATAAATTCACAAAAATACCACACTTAAGTTATAAAAATTTTATCTCCTTAATAATTAAGTTGAATAGTAATAATTATCTTCTTTTATTTGGTAAGTTACATTTTTTAAAAAAAATTAAATTGTAGGATTTTCAGTGATACTAACTTTTTTGCCGGATAAAGTATTTCGTGATATGATTATTGCATATAAATAATTGAAACCTTTTCCATGCAGATTATATATAAATCACTATAATTGACTTATTAAACAGTAAAAATTTTTCATAAAATATTTTACTGCTGGGGAAATAACTTTTTAATTCAACCGGTTTCAGCAATTTGTTGTTTTCAAGTAATCTTAATGCTACTTCATTGTTTTCGCATTTTTTAAACCAGCCTATATTAAAATGTGTGAGCAGAAATATTTTAAACCTTTTCGGGTAATATTGAAACAGCGGAAGTAAAAATGACGGTTCAAACGGAAAATAATAATTGGGTGTCTGTATAAAATATG
>LLZO01000212.1 GCA_001567545.1 Candidatus Tepidiaquacellales bacterium OLB5 | reverse complement strand
CACTTGAACCTACCACAAAACTGTCATACGAAGCACTGCACCCGCCATTACGCCAAACCGCTGTTAGCACCAGTTGTTCTTTTTCGGTCGTCATTACATCATTGTTATTAGGTCAACCGTTCGTTTAATTTTTTCTTGGTGTTTGAAAATAATTGTCAAGTCATTTCGGTATTCGTCTTTAAATTCTAAAATACTTTTGCCTTTTACAAATTCTTGAAGGAAGGCTTGTCCTTGTTCATTTTTCATAAGGTTTTCAAAAATCTTGTCCATTGTCCACGATTTTTTTATTTCAAATCCAGCTTTTTCTGCGGTCTCTTTTAGTTCTCCTTTACTTGTGATTTCGGGTATAGCTTTAATGTCATTTACGGTGTCAAAAATTCCCAATTCTGAAATTTTCTTTACGCTGTCTAACTCGTTAATACCGTAACTTCTTGTTTTATACGAACTGTCGCCATTCCAAAATTTTCTGTATGAGTAAACTGTGGCGAAGTCAAAGAAGTGAAGCCTTTCGCCTGAATTAATTTGTCTTAATTTCTTTTCTAAACCGTTGGTTGTTTCAAGTTTGTATTCGTTTTGCAGTTCTTCAATTTTATAATTTTTGTAGTCTTTCCAAAACTCAACATCTTTTCGCATTTCACGCAAAAACTTATTTGCTTTTTTAATTAGTGGCTCAAATGAGTTTGGAACTATTTCAAAAGAGTAAACACTTAAAATTTTGCAAAGCAATTCAGCTTCTTTGTCTTCCGCTATCCAAAATTCTCTATTAAAATCGTCAATGCCACGTTTGAGAATGAAAAACGCTTGGATTTCAAAAATTGCTTGTTCGTCAATGTTGTTGAACAATGCTTTGAAATTTTTGGTTAAAAATTTTTCAAATGTCTTTTTGAGTTCTTGCTCACTATATGTGTCGTTGTCTCTACCTAAATAATACTCTTTTACAAATGCGTAAAGTGAGTTGTAGTCTTTCGTTTTAAGTTGCTCAATTACCCAGCCTGAAAAGTCTGTGTAAGGCATCCCAGAAGTTACTGCGTATTCTTTACTTAAAAGTGGATATTCAGCGTGTCCTTTTGAGCCTAATTCAGCTAAAAGTGTTTTTAATTTTGAATTATTGCTTGATACTGTCGGCTTTGGATTACTTTGAATAGTTGATGTGGTTTGTGCCTTTTGTCTTTGAGAAGGTGGTAAAAATTGTTGTGGATATTTAAGTCCGTAGTATGTTCTAAATTCGTCATACTCTTTTCTTATAGTTTGCAAATGGTCTTCAAAAGTTCCATTTTCTGTTACGTTTTGCTGTCTAATACTTTCAATGAGTTTTGCGTAAGAAAGATTGGCAAGTTCTATATCATTATTTGCAAGTCCTTTGTCAATGGCTTTAATGTGCCAAACTATTGCATCAATTCTGTCGGGAAACGGAAGGTCTGAAATTTTAGATTGAAATTTTTGTCGAGTTGAATTTGTCTGACCGTTGGTCGTTGAAGGGTTAGAACTTTGTCGATTGTCAACAAAAGTCTGGTCGGTTTTTTTTCTTGTCCCGAAGTAAATTAGTAGTCCAACTACTGCTATGATTATGAATATTGTCATTGGTTACGGTGTCGTTTTACAATTGGTGCTAACGGGCCGGCGATAAAACAAGTTGCCGAAGGCAATTTGCCCGAAGGGCGTAGTGACCGAAGGGAACGAAGTTTTATTGCCTGTTGGGCGCTGTTAAATGGCGCGTAACCACAGCGTTTCTTTTCCCGGCCGATTCTCTTCTCTATTTGCATTGAGCGGCACTCATTAAGGGGAGTTGGTTGATTCTCTTTATTTTCAATTACCCCAATCTATTCCATCAAAACCAAGAGACCTTATTTTTCGCCTTTAAGAACTTAGTACTCCCAAGTTATAGATCAGCATAATAAAACCGTAATCCATCTTGAAATGGTTGTCAATTACAAATTAGCAATTTAACATCCCAAGCACTTTTAATGCGTCACTTAAAGCTCTTACATCATGCGTACGGATGTAATCCACACCCATATAGCTTATATAAATTTCAGCAGCCAGGGTCGCTGGCGTTCGCTCGTTGACTCCTCGCCCAACAATAGTTCCTAAAAAAGATTTCCGAGAAACCGAAACAAGAATTGGTAATTTAAAGTATTCTTTTACTCGAAAAATATTTTTCAAAACATATATTGACGTTTCTGGGTTAGAGCCTAAGAAGAAACCCATCCCTGGGTCTAAAATAATTCTTTCGGATGAAACGCCTGAATTTTGAAGTGAATTTATTCGTTGCGAAAAGAAATCAATTATTCCATCAAATATATTTTCGGGAACAGTTTCGATTACTTGGGCTTTCCCAAGCCGCTGTATGGAATGCATAACAATGAGTTTGCAATTAGATTCTGCCAATTCAGGATATAATTCTGCATATGGAAACCCTTGAATGTCATTTAAATAGTGGACATTCTTTTTTAAAAAATATTTTTGAACTTCGGGTTTGAATGAATCAACAGAAACTGAAATATTTTGGGAATGCAATTTGTCGATGACATCATTTAAACGGATTATTTCCTCATGAGGCTTTACTTCTTTTGATTCAGGATTACTGGAAGCGGCTCCTAAATCAATTATGTCAGCGCCATCCTTAACAAGTAGAAGTGATTTCTCTATAGCTTTATCATAATTCAAATAAAGGCCGCCATCTGAAAAGCTGTCTTCAGTAATGTTTACTACACCTAGTATTGTAGGCTTTTTTAATTTCATATGTTTTTTCACTTTAATTGCCTTTTCTATTCTGCTCTGTCTGTGGTTTTATTTCATATCTTTTTAATTTAATTCGCGGATTTATTGTTTCCCTAAACTGTGCCGCTCGTCTTTTGTTTTTATATTTCTCGGCCGGGCTATTTATTTAACGCGCCATTTAATTGCGCCCAACGGTTTGGCGCTTGGCGCAGTGGCGGATTTCGGAGCACAAAACTGTCAAAACACCACAAATGTTGATGCGAGGTAGAATGTTCAATTAACCACGTCACCCGCCATTGAGCCAAACGCCTGTTACCGCCTAGTGCTTCTTCCTTAGAATCCAATTCCTATTCCCATTTTTAGTCCCACAAGTGCTAAGTCAAAAACATTGCCTTTTGTGTCAAATTCTGCTAAATCAATATTAGCAAATGGACCAATTGTAAATTTGACATTATTGAAAGTTCTTGAATAATGGGGAGAAAACATCATCGAAAGTCTTGAATTGGCTTTCGGAAATTCGGAGTTACCAATACTGTTAAAGTTTTGTCTGGTAAGCACCCAATAGGTAAATAAAATCTCTAAATCTAAATGGTCAAGGAAATTATTTTTTTCCTTTAACGAACCTGTGAATCCACTTGAGATTAATAAATAGTTCTCGTTTGCAACAAAATTCTCTTTTATGCCTTGGTTGTCTATCCATCCGTTGTAACCGATTGTCGTGCTGCCAAAACCAATATTTGCAAGAATTGAACCTTTTTTATTATTCAAAACTTGTCTTTGATACATTGTCCCATAGTAGAAGCCGCTTCCAAAAATGTAATCTTTGTCTGATTTGAAATTTGCTTCATTCACAAATAGTCCAAAGTCAAACTTGAAATAGTTTTTCTTGGTATGGTCATTGTTTTCTTGGTAACTCTCTTGACCAAATGCCATAAATGACGATAGTAACAAAGTCATTGTCATCAGTTGAAATTTATTTTTTTTCATAAGATATAAATTTATTTGGTTGTCAAATTTATGTTTTTGTTTTGTCGGTTCGTTTTTTAGCATTGGCGGTAACGGCTGAGGCTATATGCAGTAAGGGATTGCGGGCTACTATCCTGTCCACCGACACGAAAGTTTAAGCGGGCTATACCGCTTGAATACCCACTGAAACCCTTATTGCATATAGCCTTTGTTACCGTTTCGTTGTTTATTTTTCCAGTCAATTTATTTTTCATTTTTGCTGCATTGTCTTTCTGTCCGTGCGTTGGGGTAGGCAAGCTCTTTTGCAGGTTTTGGTCTTAGCGTTGGCTGGTGCGACCTGCAAATGTGCTTGACTACGAAGCGTGGGCTATTCAATAATTGCAATTTCTTTTATCAAATCAACTATTTTATTATTAGTGAACTGTGTTTTAAATTCAATTTTTACTTGTCCGCCAAAGAATTTTTCTGCGTGTTTAATTTTCGCTTTTTCTTCTTCACGAAGTCCGTCATCACTTCCAACGTCTTTCGTTTCTACAATGAAGTTTAATTTCTGTTTGCCATCTTTGAATTTTAAAACGTAAGCAAAGTCAGGCGAATAAGTCTTTCCACCTGCTACAGGAATTTTGATTGAGTTTTTCGGGATTTTCGTAAACACGATAACTTCGTTGATTTCTGTTTTTATGTTTTTCATTTCTAATTCAGAGTCGTAATACAACTCGTCAAAGAAATAAGACTGTGCCACGTCTTCATCTGAAAAGAAAATACCAATATCAGAAGCGGAAATTTCCGATAAAACATTTCCATTTTCATCTGTTAGTTTGGTTGGGTGAATGTTGTTTGAAACCTTTTTGTATTCAATACTGAATTTATCAATAGCATTTGCCATTAGGAAATGGTCAAATTTATCTTTGATAATTCGCAAAGTTGTTGGATTCAAATGTTTGTTTATGTCAGTTCCTGCATCAATAATTGATTGATGAATTGTTGAAAGATTGATGTTTAAAATTTTTGAAAGCTCTTTCAAAAAGTCGCTGTATTTCATTGTTGAAATAGTTGCGACATTTCGACCATATATTGATTCTGCTTCGTTCACAATTGCTCTATCGTCTTTGATTTCAACTTTTGCAACTCGTTCACTTACTCCGTCTATGGTAAAATTGCCTTTTTGTGCTTTCAAAAACTCGGTAAACAAGCTTTTAAATTCAGCTTCTTTATCAAACTTATATTCCAAAATAACTTTTTCGTTAAGTTTTTCCCAAAGGTCTTTTAACTCGCTGTATTTGTCTGTTCTTATTGTAATTTTCTTTTTATCGTCTGTTGCTTTGCGAACTTTGGTAGAATTTACGCCCTCAAAGATTTTCGGATAATTGTGTTTGATGTAAGTAAATCCGTTTGCTTTAAAATCGTTGTTTCTCTTAATTACATCATTATCGTCTAAAAGTTGCAAAAGGGCTTCTTCGTTGGTATCGTAGAGTTCGCAAATCTTTTTAATCATTTCAGCAGAAAGTTTATCAGGCGTTTGTTCCATTGAAATTGCACCTGATTTTTCGTTGATTTCATTTACTAATGCATCAACAAAATCACTTTCGGTAAAATCTACAAAATAATTGAGATAAAACTGTTCATCTTTTACACGATTGCCATATTCATTTACTGGTAAACGCAATCCACGCCCAACTTCTTGAAGTTTTGAAATTTCACTACCACTGCTACGCAGTTTGCAAATTTGAAAAACATTTGGATTGTCCCAGCCTTCACGCAATGTCCATTTTGAAAAAATAAATCGTCTTGGATTTTCCAAACTCAACATTTCTTGTTTATCGTGCAAAATCTCGTTTATTTCCTTTTCAATTACTTCGTCTTTTTCGCTGTTGTCTTTTGAGAAATAACCGCCGTGTGTTGCTGAAATATCAATCAATGATTTTTCAAGAAACGCTTTATAGTAAATGTCTTTTTCTTCTTTTAGTAATATTTCAATTTCAGCCTTTGCTAATTGCTCTACCGTTTTTTTTATGTATCCGTCTTTGTTACGGTATTCATCAATATTGTCAATAAAAAAAAGCGTTAGCGGTTTTATTTTTACATCTCTCGTTAAAAACTCTTTTTCGAGTTCAAAATGCTTTTGAATGGCTTTTTGAATCATTGTTTCCTGCAACTTTTCGGCATACGAATAAGGATTAATTTTATCGCCCTTTTTCATTTCCAAACCGTTTGATAAAACAACCGTGCTTTTGTTTAAATTTTCAATTGACAAATCACTCATTTCAGAATGAACCGTTTGTAAGCTGTCTTTCTTTTTAAGTTTTACCGTTTTGCGTTTATCATTTTCGTTTAATTCAAAACTTGCTTCAGTTCCGTCTGAATCAATAAACTTTACAATTGCATTTTTTCCGCTGTCAAATTCTGTAATGTGCCCGATTACACCTTTTACCAAATTTCTATTAAATGAATCAACTGCTGTTAATGTGTAAATAAGATTTTCATATCCTTGAAAAGTTGCACCATAACGCAAAATAAATTGGGGCTTCATTTTTTGAATATTCTCCCAAGTCTTATTGCCTTGAGCAAATTTGTGTGGTTCATCAATAATCATAAAAGGCTTTGTTGCTCCAATAGCATCAAAAGGCACGGTGTATTTATCAAACAGTCCTTTGTCAAAACTCTTTTGCATTGTTTCAGAGTTTATCATACCGGCATTGATAATCATAACCTGAATGCTGTTTTTCTCAAAGTTTCCAGCATTTACAAAACTGCTTACTGCAGGTGGAATGTATGATTTTTTACTTTTGCCGTTTTTCTGACTTTCAACAATGTGTAAGTGAAGTGTTTTACCGTATTGCTCTTTGAAATGCTCACGACTACTATCCGATTTTAAAAAATCAATTGTACCCGCCTTAATGGATAAAGTGGGCACGACAACAATGAATTTAAAAATGCCGTAATTTTTATTGAGTTCAAAAATTGTTTTGGCGTAAGTGTAAGTTTTGCCCGTTCCAGTTTCCATCATTATATCAATGATGTTGCTGTTTCGCTTTATCTTTTCATCAATCCCATTACTTTCTTGAACTGTTCTTAAATTCTGCGGATAAGCCCAATCACTCAAAAAATCAAATGCTGGATTGATATAGTTTTTATCCGCTGCTGTTGGCAAAACAAGGCTAATATTTTCAAACACCGCAATAGTGCTATCTACTGCATGTGATTGGTGGCTTAGGTTCTTCTCAAAATTAAATCCCTTCATATTAGCACCTTGTTATAAAGTCAATATCAATATTTTTCTTGTTGGCGTACGATTTAACATTTTCAGAGAGTTCTCTCAAATTCTTGCTTTCAAAGTGATAGCCAAAACAGATAATAGATGTTGGGTTAAATTTCTTGTCTGTATCAATCTTTTCCAATAATGATTTTAGGTTGTCGGTGCTAAACCCTTTGTGCATCAAATACAGTTTACTATTACTATAATATGCTGTGTAACCGCTTAAATCAATACTTTCCAAATCTTGTGTTAATGCAATGCCGTCATATGTTTTCCAAGTAACAAGCAATGCTTTTAAATCTTCTTCCGTTAGTTTTCCTGCATCAAAAAGAGTTTGCGATGAATCAAACTGTTCTGCTTCAAAATTATAATCTTCCCAAATAGGTGTGGTTTCAAAAATTTTAAAACCATTTTGAGTTTTGAGTTTTTCTAAATTTTTAATTTCAAGTTTTGTTTCTTCTGTTTGAAGTTCCTTTTTCAGCTTTTCAATTTTGCTATCTAATTCTGTATTTATTTTTTTTGCTGCACGCAACAAACGCTCTTTTGTAATTTCAAAAATAGTTGGCTCGGCTTTCAATTCGTTTTTTACAAAATCGTATGCGGATTTGTCTTTTTTAGCGTCAATCAATTCAGGCAACTGAACCAATATAAAATTTCTTTTTCCGAAATTTTCTACATTTAATTGAAAAATTGAATCTGCTGTAGTTCCCGAACCCGCAAAGAAATCTAAAATCAAATCATCAGAGTTTGAACCAACTGTGATTAAATCTTTGATAAGTTCTGCTGGTTTTGGATTAGAGAAGTATTTATCTCCAAGCAAATTTTTGATTTGTGCTGTTCCATTACCGCTACTATATTCTGGTTTATAGAAAATTGTTTTGGGTTTTTTTGAGGGTAAATCGCCCAAAGTCGGACGTTGTTTTTTGTAAATACCAATATTTCCGTTTCTTGATACAATTATATTATTAGGTTCATTTTTAACCTTATCTTTACTCCAACGCCAAGACATTTCTTGCTCGTTAGTTATTGGAAACAAGGTTATTAATTCTCCAATAAATTCTTTTGGTGGCGTGTCGTCATCAGAAACATAAACAGTATCGTTTGAATCTATAAAAATTGGATAGTACAAATTAGGTCTTTTTTCTCTCGGTGCATTCGTTCCTGTAGATTTTAGATTTGCACCTTGTTTATAAAAACCAACTTCGTCTTCAGTCCAATCTTCCAAATCATCATCATTAACATTGAATTGATTTAATAACGCATTGTTTTTGTTTTTTGAATAAACAACTGTGTATTCGTGTGTTCCTGCAAAACCAAATTCATCATTATTGCCTTTTAAATTCATTATTGTAGGCAATTCTGCAACAAAGTTTTCTTCTCCAAAAACTTCGTCTAAAAGCATTCTTAATTGAGTAATTTCGCTATCGTCAATAGAAACAAAAATTACACCTTCGTCATTCAAAAGTTGCTTTGCAATGTAAAGACGTGGATACATAAACGTAAGCCAAGCAGAATGGCTGTTACTTTTACTTTGCGTAAAATCTAAAATTCGTTTAGCTTTCTCAGCATCAACGCCAATAAGGTTTTGTAATTCTTTTGCGGTAAATTTTCTGTCATCATTATAGACAAAGCCGTCACTTCCAGTATTGTAAGGTGGGTCAATGTATATCATTTTTACCTGTTCATAGTAGGCGTTGGCAAGGTGTTTCAGCACTTCCAAATTATCGCCTTTTATGAGCAAGTTTTCAGAATTAGCGTTTTCGGGTTTGCTATTATGAGTTTCGTCTGCTTTCAGCAAAGTGGTTGCTGGGTCGCTTGCCAAAAGCCTTGCATACGATTTTCCAAGCCAGTCTAAACCATAACTCTCGGTAGAAAAGTTGATTTCCTTTTCAGTCAAGTTGGCTTTAAACTTTTCCAATTGAAAATTTCCGTCTTTGTCAAAGCAATGCGGAAAATTTATTCTCAATGTTTCCAAATCTTTGTTTGGTACTTTTATGTTGTTCGTTATTTTTTCTTCCTTGCTCATTATTTGTCCTTTTTAATTTCGTTGTCAATTAATAATTCCTTTACACTCACGCCAAGAATTTCAGCGATTTCATAAAGTACTTCAATTCGTGGTTGTTGTCTGTTTTGTACATACCCATTCACCATATTATAGCTTTTACCTAGTTGTTCAGCCAACCAAGTTTGCTTTATTCCTTTCTCTTCAAGTACTTCTTTTATTCTATTCATTTTCTCAGAATAATTAAACCGCTAAAATAATAAAATAATTTTAAACATCTCGTTTTTCAATATAAAAAGTGTTTGAATATTCAACGGTCTGTCTGTGGGTTGGCAAAATGAAGGCTCTTTTGGCTTTGCGAAGCGTTGGCTTTTGTGTCGGGCAAAGACAAATGTGCCTGAATGTGCGGTGGGTTTCCTTTTTCTTTGTCTTTATGCAGCAAAAATACCTTTGTCATTCTGTTGTCTGTTTTGTCTTCTTACAATGAACGGTAACGGTTTGCAGCTACCCGAAGGTGGCGATTTCGAAGCACTTCACTGTCA
>LLZO01000211.1 GCA_001567545.1 Candidatus Tepidiaquacellales bacterium OLB5 | reverse complement strand
AAAAAATAAAATTAACCGCTCTTATATCGGGTATGGTTATTACGGTACATATACCCCAACTGTTATTCTCCGGAATATTATGGAAAATCCGGGCTGGTATACGCAGTATACGCCTTACCAGGCAGAAATATCACAGGGCAGGCTCGAAGCGCTGCTTAATTACCAGACAATGGTAATTGACCTGACCGGATTGCCGGTGGCAAATGCGTCTCTGCTTGATGAAGGCACTGCAGCCGCCGAAGCAATGCATCTTTTATTTGCTGCCAGGAAGCCCGAAAAGAAAAAAGCTGACAAATTCCTTGTATCGGATAAATGTTTTGCACAGACAATTGATATCCTTAAAACAAGAACCGAGCCGATAGGCGTAAAACTGGAAGTTTGTGATATCAATAATTCAGAGCTTACTGATGATGTTTTCGGAATTCTAGTTCAATATCCTGATTCTGACGGACAGATAAATGATTATAAAGGTTTATTTGAAAAGGCACATGCTAAAGGTGTTTATTGCGTAGCTGCAGCTGATATATTAAGCCTGGTTATTTTAACACCCCCGGGTGAATTTGGAGCTGATATTGCAGTAGGCTCTACACAGCGATTAGGAGTACCGATGGGTTACGGCGGACCGCATGCTGCATACTTTGCATGCAAAGATGAATTCCGCCGCCTTATGCCCGGCAGGATTATCGGGGTATCGGTTGACAGGCTTGGAAACCGCGCCTACCGTATGGCTTTGCAGACACGCGAGCAGCATATCCGCAGGGAAAAAGCTACAAGCAATATCTGTACTGCGCAGGTTCTGCTGGCTATAATGGCGGGAATGTACGGCGTTTACCACGGACCAATCGGGTTTAAAACCATTGCAGCAAGGGTTCATTCATTAACATCTCAGCTTAATAACAGCCTGAAACAGGGATCTGTTAAACAAGTAAATAAATATTTCTTTGATACATTAAAGATAAATGTTCCCGGGAAAGCTGATGAACTTAAAAAGAAATTTGAATCAGCTTCAATAAATATCAGGTATATCGATAAAGATAATATCGGCATTTCGCTTGATGAAACAACCACTGAAAAAGATATAAACGATATTCTTAATGTTTTCGGATTAAAAGCCGCATCTTCAACCACAAACGGCATTTCAATTCCTGAAAATCTTAAACGTACTTCAGGCTTTATGACACACCCGGTATTCAGCAGCTATCACAGTGAAACCGAGATGCTGCGTTATATGAAAAAGCTGGAAAACAAAGACCTTTCTTTAAATATGTCAATGATACCGCTGGGTTCATGTACTATGAAGCTTAATGCTACTTCCGAAATGATCCCCGTTACATGGGCTGAATTCGGTACGTTGCATCCGTTCATACCGCAGGACCAGGCTGAAGGCTATGCTGAATTGTTTACAGGGCTTGAAGATGCGCTGGCTAAAATTACTGATCTTCCTGCAGTTTCACTGCAGCCTAATTCAGGCGCACAGGGTGAATACAGCGGCTTGATGGTCATACGGGAATACCATAAATCACGCGGCGAATCGCACAGGAACGTTGTGATAATTCCTGCATCAGCTCACGGAACAAACCCCGCAAGCGCAGTTATGGCAGGCATGAAGGTTGTAGTTGTTAAAACTATGGAGCACGGCGATATAGATGTTGAAGACCTGAGAGCAAAGGCAGAGCTGCACAAAGATAATCTTTCAGCATTAATGGTTACGTATCCTTCAACACATGGTGTATTTGAAGAAAGAATAATTGAAATATGCGGAATTATCCATAACAACGGCGGACAGGTCTATATGGATGGCGCTAACCTTAATGCGCAGGTAGGGCTTACCAGCCCCGGAACAATTGGCGCTGATGTTTGCCATATTAACCTGCATAAAACTTTCTGCATACCGCATGGCGGCGGCGGACCCGGTATGGGTCCAATTGCAGTAGCAAAGCACCTTGCCCCGTTTTTACCGGGTCACCCGGTAATTAAAACCGGCGGCGAAAAAGCTATTCATGCAGTTTCTGCTGCTCCATGGGGAAGCTCAAGCATCCTGCTTATAAGCTATGCTTATATAAAAATGATGGGAGGCAACGGACTTACACTTGCAACCAAAGCTGCCATACTGAATGCAAATTATATAGCTTCCAGATTAAAAGATCATTATAAAGTGCTTTATACCGGCGCTAATGACCGTGTTGCGCATGAAATGATTTTTGATATGCGTGAATTCAAGCGCTGCGGAATAGAAGTTGGTGATATTGCAAAACGGTTGATGGATTATGGTTTTCACGCACCTACAGTTTCATTCCCAGTACCCGGTACGCTTATGGTTGAGCCTACTGAATCTGAATCAAAATATGAGCTTGACCGGTTCTGTGATGCTATGATAGCCATCAGGCAGGAAATAAGGGAAATTGAAGAAGGTAAAGCTGATAAAGAGGACAATATGTTAAAGAATGCGCCCCATACAGCGCATGAAATTGCTGATGATAACTGGAGCCATAAATACCCGCGCTTCCGCGCAGCATTCCCTGTTAAAGGTTTGCTTGGCAGTAAATTCTGGCCCGCTGTTGCAAGGGTAGATGATGCATATGGCGACAGGAACTTCATTTGTTCCTGCGAACCAATCGAAAGCTATATGGAAGAATCTGTTTAACTTTTTGGAGTGCATCAATTGTGTTGATGCATGCACTGACATAGTCAGTGCAGTCCATAAATAATCTAAGGGCTGAATTTTCAGCCCTTTTTTTATTTTGCTATACTGCTATTTTTGAAATATTGAATACAACTTTAAATAAAACCAAAGAATTCCTTGGCTTAAAACGCAACATAGTTTTAATGCTTGGACTCACCGTGTTAATGTACACGGGCGAAAAGCTTTGGGAACGCTTTATCCCCAAATACCTCGATGGTCTTGGCGCTTCAATACTGATTATTGGCGCTTTCGGTTTTCTGCAGAATTTCCTTGGCGCTGTTTGGGCATTGCCCGGTGGTTATATTTCAGATCACCTTGGCAGCAGGAAGGCTTTCCTTGTTTTCAGTATATTGGCAATTTTCGGTTATACTATAGCTATAGTATTCAACAGCTGGATAGCTGTTTTTGCCGGAATGCTTTTCTTTTTCGGCTGGTCTAATGTAGCCCTGCCGGGCTCTATGAGCCTGATAACCAAAACTCTTGGCAAAGGGAAGACCGTTATGGGTATTTCAATGCACTCGCTTATCCGCCGCCTGCCTATGGCATTAGGCCCGGTTATCGGCGGGGTTCTGATAGGCTCATTTGGACTGATTACAGGAATAAAAATTGCTTTCGGCATATCAATATTGCTATCGCTTATCGGTATCGTTTTTATTAATAAGCTTACCACAGATGAACGTCCTGAAAAAACCGAAAAGCTGCATCCGGCTGAATTGTGGAAAACATTTGACAGCAAGCTTAAAAATCTGCTGGTTTCTGATATTCTGGTCAGGTTCTGCGAGCAGATTCCCTATGTTTTTGTTGTTATCTGGTGCCTTAATATTGTAAAAGTATCAGCAAGTGATTTCGGTGTACTCACCGCAATTGAAATGGTAACATCAGCGCTTATTTTTATCCCGGTTGCAAGCTACTCTG
>LLZO01000210.1 GCA_001567545.1 Candidatus Tepidiaquacellales bacterium OLB5 | reverse complement strand
TTTGATCTGGGGTTGCCGGTATATATTCAGAAAGAAACTGCACTTAATAAAGATGATGCCGGTAAAATTTTCAGCAGGGTTTTTATATTAAGCAGTTTACTTTATTTTTTATATTTCGGGATCAGCTTTTTAGCAGCTGCGGTGATTTATCCTGATATTCCGTTTACACTGTATATTATAATTTCTTTTATGATGTACATATCCCTGCTTGTAACAATAACAAATAAAACGCTTGCAGGCCTGGATAAATACAGGATACAGTTCACAGCATTTACAGTACCAAGAATATTAATATTAATTTGTTTTGCAGCAGGAATATATTATTTCTATTTTTCCCTGAATAAATTAATGCTGATATTTTCAGCAGGGATATTATTAAACCTGATCATTACTGTTCTGTATTTAAGAAGACATGGGGTAAAGATAATTCCTTCGGAATTTTCGTTTAAAGGAGCAAAAGCAATAATAACAGTATCAATACCGCTTGGGCTGGCAGTTATATTCAATTATCTGTATGATAAAACAGACTTATTGCTGATATCCGGCATAAACGGTTATGATGATGCTGCATTTTATAATGCTGCTTACGGTATTTTTAAATCAACATCGCTTGCATTTTCTTTTTTGCTTGTCAGCGGTTTCACAAGAGTTGCCGAACTGAACAGGGATACAGCAAAGATCAGACTTTTTTTTAAAGAACATATGAGACTGATCACCGTAATTTGCCTTGTATGCTCGGCAGTTATTTTAATATTTTCAGGTACTATAATAAATATTATTTACACAGAAAAATTCAGCGGCAGCGTTCTGATCCTTCAGATTCTGGCATTCGGAATAACAGCAATGGGGTTAAATAATCTTACCGGTATTATACTGAATGCCATGGGATACTTCCCTACAGTAATGTTCATAACAATGTATGCATTTATTATGAATGTACTTTTTAACTTATTTCTTCTGCCCTTCTACGGCATAACAGCGGCTGCTGTTATAACTGTACTTACTGAAATTTTTATTTTAATTACAGAGTGGTACTACATGAACAAAATATTCAGAAATCTTGAAGCATCAAAAATCAAATCAGCTTAAAACCTATGGGCACATCAAACTGGCAGAACATATCATATAATATTGAGCTGATACGAAAAATTGACCCGGCAGCTATTCTGGATGTAGGGGTTGGATTCGGAAGGTGGGGAATTTTAGCAAGGGAATTCCTTGAAATATGGGATTCAGCCAGGTATGACGGAAAGTGGGAACGGAAGATCACAGGTATCGAGATATTTCCCGGTTACATAAAAGATTACCACAGGTATTTTTATAATGAAGTTATAATTGATGATGCTGTTAATTATTTTGAAAAAAGTGAAAATATTTATGACCTTGTTATTTTTGGTGATGTTATTGAACACTTCAGTAAAAGTGATGGTATAAAGCTGATTGATAAAGCTGTACAAAGAAGCAGGTATGTAATGATAAACGTGCCAATTGGCAAATACTGGGCGCAGGAAGGAACAGTTGATAATCCGCATGAAGCCCACAAAAGCATATGGTATAACAACGATTTCACAAAATACAGGCATCATAAAATAAAAACATTTTATGATATTGAAAACAGGGAGTTCAGCGTTGTGCTGCTTTCCAACAGCAGGTTCAGCTTTACAAAAAAATACGGAAAGTATTTTAAGATTAAAAATTTTTTAAAACACCGTTTAGGCTTAAAAAAAGCAGTTGAATGGTTTGAAAAGAAAAAGACCGGGTAAATATAATTAACCGTGATGCCAAAATAATTTTTGCCGGGAGGTTTGATGAAACCGGCAAAAGCGGACCGCAGCAGTTTGCTGCAGGCATGTTCAATGAATACTGTAAAACCAATAAAGCTGTATTTCTGGAATACTATTTTGACGGGAGGAAACATTCGTTTTTTAAAAAACTTTTTGGATCAGAAACCCGGGATGTGTTTAACGGAAAAATTATTACAGCAGGTTTATTCAGAATTATACCGCTGCTTACTACTTTAAAACCCGATATAATTCACCTTTTAACGTTTGAAAGATTTGCAGTATTTTTTTATATTTATAAGCTGTTCTTTAAAGTAAAGATCTTTTACAATTCACACGGGGTTATTTATTACGAAAACAGTATTTTAAAATCCAGCAGCATGTTATATACTTTAAAGGACAGGTTTTGTGAAAAAATATACTTAAAATTTTCTGACAGGATTATTTTTCCTTCAGAAATTACACTTGACCTTGCTGAAAAATTTTATAAAATCAGTGAAAATAAAGTTTTAATACTTCCGAATTTAATAAACAGCAGGTTTTTTAATGTTAAAAACAGGGTCTATTCCGAAAATGAGCTGAAAGCAGTATTTATTTACAAAAATGTACTCAACAGAAGCGGAGCTGACCTGCTGAAAGAAATTTTAAAAAAAGATATCAGCAATATTAAATATTATATTATCACTGATGAAAATGATATTAATTTACCGGACTCTGTAAATCCGGTTGATATTATGAAAATATTGCCCAATGAAGAATTGCCGGATTTTTATTCTGATAAAGACATATTCCTTTCATTAAACAATTATGATACATTTTCAATTTCAACCGGAGAGGCGATGGCTGCCGGATTGATACCTGTAATAACAGAGCAAACCGGCATATCAAGGTTTATAGAAAACGGGATCAACGGATTCAAATTTAATTATAATGATACCGGCAAACCTGCAATTATACTGGAACAATTAACAAAAATGAATGAATCTGACAGGAAAAAAATTTCACTCAGCGCTTCGGAAAGTATTGCTGAGATCAGCGCGGAAAATGTAATGGAAATCTATAAAACGGAATACAAAGCATCAATATGATAAACGTATTATTTACGGCAAACGAACTGAATTATACATGCGGTGTTACAAATCATTTGCTTCATTTAAGCAAAGCTTTAACTGAAACCGGGAAAGTAAATCTTGCCATTATCTGCGGAGGCGGGAACGGAATAAACCGGTTTAAAGATATTAATGCAGAAATCATACCTGATGAAAGATTTCTTCATACTGCCCGGAACATAAAAAATTATTTGTCAGGTATAAAATACCTGGTAAAATTTGTTAAAAAAAATCATATTAATATTATACATTCCCATTACCACTACGGAGCATCAATAGCAGCAAAGTCTGCATCTTTAACAGGTGTAACAACAGTTCAGACAAACCACGGATTACTGGAAAATACCGGCAGGTTAAAACATTTTAATGCAGATCATTACATTGCAGTAAATCCGCATATAGAAAAACACCTGGTAAAAAAAGAGCAGATTAAAAAAGAACGCGTACATTTTATCCGCTGCGGCATACCGGTTCCATTTCCAATTCCTCAAAAAGCTGTACAGGAGAAGCTAAAGATACTGGCGGCAGCCCGTTTTACGCATCAAAAAGGGCTTGATGTTTATATAAAAGCGGTGAATATGCTGCCTGAAAATATTTTTAAACATGCTGAATTTTTAATTGCCGGAACAGGTGAGCTTGAAGCAGAACTGAGAGCATTAAATGATTCACTTGGCAGGAAAGTAATATTCGAAGGGAATGTTTTAAATATGCAGGCATACCTAAAAAAAATAAATATCCTGGTAAATAATTCATTAAGCGATACTGAAGGGTTCCCGGCAATAATCACAGAAGCAGGAGCATCGAATACACTGGTTATCACTTCAGATTTTTTGGGAGCACACGATGTAATTAAACCGGGTTTAAACGGGTTAATGTACAGGAATAACAGCGCAGAAAATCTATACCAGATGCTGATTGATGCAGTTTATAATTACAACAATTACAAACCTGTTTCAAAAATATTTTATGAATATATCAGGAAAAATTTTTCTGTACAGGAAATGGCTGAAAAACACTTGAAGTTATACCTTTCCTGCATAAATAAATGAACAAAGCCATACAAAATATTTCGGTTTTGCTGCCTGTTTATAACGGTGAAAAGTACATTAAACAATCAGTGAGCAGCGTTTTAAACCAGACTTTCAGGAATATTGAGCTTGTAATTATTGATGACGGCTCCGGAGATAATACTGCTGAATTAATTAAAGAGTTTACAGACGAGAGGATCAGATATTTCAGGACTGAACATAAAGGAACACCGGCGGCTTTAAATTACGGGGTTAAAAAATGCAGGTATGCGTGGATAGCCAGAATAGATGCAGATGACCTTATTGTTCCTGAAAGGCTGGAAAAACAGGCAGAATATCTGAATGAAAACCCTGCATGCGGTGTATTATCTGCATGGTCAGTATATTTTAAGGATCCTGCTAAGATACTATTTTTACTAAAAGAACCGCTTACTCATCAGAAAATTTACAAATACCTTGATATTCATAATCCTATAAACCAGTCTGCCATGATGATCAGGAAAAGTATTCTAAAAGATTTTCCCTTTAATGAAAAATTAAACAGTAATGAAGATTATGAGCTGATGTACAGGATACGGGATGATACAGTATTTGCAAATATGCCTGAGGTTTTGGTTTATACAAGATTCAGGAAAGACTCCAGAACGAATACCGGTGAGAGAACCAACCTGTACGATATGCTATATAGAAATGCATTCAGAAAAATGACAGATTCAAAATCAAAAGGAGAGGTTTTTTACTGGGCAACTGTTTCAGCATGGCTCAATTATTTTTACGGAGACCGGAGAGATTCCAGGAGCTATTTCAGGAATTCATTTTCTATAAAAAATATCACTGCATTACTTACTACATTTTTACCTGATAAATATTTCTTTATGTTTATAAATTCACGTTTAAGGTACAGGTTAAAAAGCATTTTTATAAACAAATCTTCATTCAAAAAGCAGTTAAACAATTTACTTAAAATTTAAGAGGCAGAAATTTTTTGAGTGAGTCCCGGAAATATATTCTGTATGCACTGGGGATCTTTGCGGCATATGCTGTTTTGATGTATATTGCAGGTTTTTTTAAGATTGGACTGCTTTCAGATGACTACCTGAACATTTATGATGCATTAAATTCTGACCTTTACCAGAAATTCACCGGTAACCTTCCGTTCACAAATGCATTTCACATCCGCCCTGTATATTATCTTTCGCTGGAAAAAAGCATTGCAGTAAACAATATTCTTGGCCTGGAGCCGGGCAACTTCATATGGTTCAGAATACAGAACCTGATGCTGCTTTACTTTATTTCTTTCACAGCCGGAATATTCCTGCTGTATCTGACCGGAAGAACTTCTGTTTCAGCAGCAGGGATACTTTCTGTATTAATCTATTCAAACAATATTAATAATATTTGCTGGATGGCTGCCAGGGTTGATCTTATTTGCGGATTCTTTTATTTGATATCATTCCTTTTATTTATAATATACAGCGATAGCGGTAAGCGGCTTTTTTTTATACTTTCGGTACTTACCTTTATAACGGCACTTCTTACAAAAGAACTTGCTATCACTCTTCCGTTAACAGTTGCAGCATTTGAATATTTCCGTAAAGGTTTTTCCGGATTAAAAAAAGCCCTGCCCCTTTTAACTGTTCTGCTTATTATACTGGCAGTATATTTTATATTCAGGATAATTATTTTAGGTAATGATGTTGCTGATATAACAACACTATACCAGTCGTTCCCTTTAAGCAATGCACCCGGCGTATACGCCAGAGCGCTTATAGCGCTTACTATACCCCTGGATTTTATTACCATAAATTTCCAGCTTAGAAATGACAATAAGCTGATCCTGATTTACCTGATAATTTTATACGGTTCAATTTTTTACCTTATCTGGACATCATATAAGACAGAAATTTACAGGATTGCAATTCAGCTTGTTTTACTGTTCTTTCTTCTGATAACACCATATGCAGTGGTTGGTTATATAAGGCCTCAGATGATATTGCTTCCTTTTACGGTAATCACCGTTTTTATACTTTACCTTTACGGAACAAAGTTAAGAGAGAGCAAAAAGCTGAAAAAAGAATACCTCAGGATTTCATTTGCCGCCGCAATGCTTATTTGGGGCTACTGGTCTTATACAACAGTAAATGACTGGCACACAGCATATGAAAAGGCAAAGGTAAATGCCGAAAACCTGGTAAAGCTGCCAAAAGAAGAGGATAAAAAGATTGTAATTATAGGCAACCCGGGAAGATACAAACAGGCATTTATGTTTGATAAAATGACAGGCGCATACGGTTATTTTAAATACGGAGATTTTATAATTAAAGATACAATTAATGATGTAATCCAGAGTGCTGCTTTCCAGGAAAGCTCCATTGGCGCAAAATTCACATTAAAGGAAATTTCACCTACAGAATTTGAGATAAAAGCCGAAGCTCCGAAACAGTTTTTTTACATTGAAGGCTATAATCCGGAAAGGATACGAACCGGGTTTTTTAATGAAGATATTTCAGTGGAATTCACTGAATTCAATACAGTAGATAAACCCATCAGGCTTACCCTAAAAATCCTTAACAAAAATATAAACTGTTATTTGGCTGAAGAGCTTGGATTCAGAAAGATAAACTGATAAAAAAAGTCCGGAATGAAACTGAACATACTTTATATAACCCCTGATTTTAATTATGCATGCGGCAGGTCTTATTATGTATACCTGCTTTCAAAATATCTGAGCAGGAAACATAATGTAACGGTTTTGACAAACGGCGGGGATTCACTTGAAAGGCTTGAAGAAAAAAGGGTGAATTATACATTGTTAAAAGGATTAAAATCAAAAAACCCGATATCTATAACAAAAAATATTCGTTTTTTACGTGCTTTTGTAAAAGAAAAGAACATCCACATAATTCATACACACCACAGACTTGCAGAACTGCTTGCAGTTCAGGCAGTAAAAAAGATCAAACGGAACAAACCTGCTACCGTTTTAACAGGATTAAGCATTGTAAAACGCAAATATAATATCGAATACCGTTCAGACAGGATTATAGCCGTAAGCAATTCTGTGAAGAACATGCTGGTAAACAGGTTTGGAGTAAATAAAGATAAAATAATATTATTAAGTAACTTTACCGATACTGATGAAATACATGAACTTGAACTAAATCCTCTGCGGAAACGCAGCTATGGAAATTTATTTTTAATACTGGCAATCGGCAGATTTCATAAAGATAAAGATTTTGAAACACTTTTAAAGGCGCTGAATATACTTAAAAAAGAAAGGATAGGACTTGTACTTGTAGGTGAAGGCAATAATGATATTGATTACAGAAGATATATATCAAAAAACAACCTGAATGTGGAAATTATTGTACCGCAAAAAAACCTGCTGCAGTATTTTCTTATTGCAGATATATGTGTGCTTCCTTCAACCCGTGACCCTTTCCCCAATTTTATGCTTCAATCCGGGCTTCACCGGGTACCATTTATTGGTGCTGAAGTAGACGGAATAGCCGAACTGATACGTGACAGTATAAACGGCCTTCTGTTTAAAGCCGGTGATGAAAAAGAGCTGGCATCAAAAATTATGATATTTAAGCATCATCGCAGGCTGGCGGAAAAATGCGCTGAGAACCTGCATAAAGA
>LLZO01000209.1 GCA_001567545.1 Candidatus Tepidiaquacellales bacterium OLB5 | reverse complement strand
TTGATTTATGGTCAAGCAGTTCGTTTTCAATTCTTACAGGTTCACTTAATACTTCGTTAATGTTTTCAAGGCTAAGTTTTATGGCATTAAAAATAATTTTTGTTAAAGTAAGCGGTCTTATCCAGGTTTTTTTTAATTCTTCTGATAAAATATAAACCGGGATATTGGGATATTTCATTAATTCTTCATCAGTATCATCATATTTTTTATGGTCTCTTATCTCAAGTTTTATAGACCTGTCATATGCATTGAATGAAGTTTTTCCCCAGAAGATATATTCCTCGCCAATTTTAAACTGTTTTTCCCTGAATTTTGCATTTCCCCATAATAACGATTCAATACTTGCAGTACCGTCAAATATTACTATCCTTGTTGGATGGTTTTGTTTAAAAGGTAAATATTTATCAATTACTTTACCTTTAAAAATTATGTTTTGTTCATGATATTTTGCAAGGCTTCTTAATGTAATACTTTTTAAATACATTCTGGGATAAACAGCAATAAGTTCAGAAGCATATTTTAAGCCAAGTTTTTCGAATGCCTCAGCCCTTTTGGGACCTACTCCCTTTATATATGCTATTTCGGTATTTTTAATATTTGCGGGCAAGTGTATATAATTTATACAAATATAGTGAATATTGTTTATTTTGTTCAAAATAAAAATTAAAATTATTTAATGCTGTTTTATTGTTTGTCATACCTCATTATCTATATTTTTGTTATTTTTGTGTTTAAGTTAATAAATATGACAAAAAACAATTTTGCATTAATTGGCGCCGGAGGTTTTGTTGCGCCAAGGCATCTAAGAGCTATAAAGGATAATGGGCAAAACCTGAAGGCAATACTTGATCCGAATGATTCAGTCGGAATTATTGATTCTTATTTTCCGGAAGCAGCATTTTTTACAGAGTTTGAAAGATTTGACAGACATTGTGAAAAGTTAAGGAGGAAAGGGGATGATCACCGTATACATTATGTAAGTATTTGTTCTCCAAATTATCTCCATGATGCTCATATAAGATTTGCACTTAGAGCTGATGCTAATGCCATTTGCGAAAAACCATTAGTCTTAAATCCATGGAATGCAGATGCATTAAAATCACTTGAAAAGGAAACAGGAAAAGAAGTATATACAATACTACAATTAAGGCATCATCCATCTATAATTAATCTGAAAAAGAGAATTGATGCGGATAAAAGCGGTAAAAAATATGATATTGTTTTAACATATATTACACCCCGGGGCAAATGGTATCATTATTCCTGGAAAGGTGATATGCTGAAATCAGGCGGTATAGCAACAAATATCGGCATCCATTTTTTTGATATGCTGACATGGATCTTCGGTAAATCAAAATCAAACATTCTTCATTATTATAAAAATGATAAAGCTGCAGGTTTGGCAGAATTGGAAAAAGCTAATGTTCAGTGGTTCTTATCAATTGATAAAAATGATCTAAAAGAAGGTGATAAAACATTCCGCTCAATTACAATGAATGGTGAAGAAATTGAGTTTTCCGAAGGATTTACTGATTTGCATACTGTCAGTTATACTGAAATACTGAATGGGAACGGGTTCAGAATAGATGAAGCTATGCCCTCAATTGAGGCAGTTTATGAGATCCGAACAGCACAGGCTGCAGGGTTAACAGGTGATTATCACCCGTTTCTTAACAGGTTTAAATAATACAAAAAACCAGCCGGTAATTAAAATTTGTTATTTTGGCGGTTAAAACCGCCGTTTTTATTACTTATATCTATATCTAATTTTTCTTAACTTTGTTGCAAACTTTAATTCTAATTTAACATTTAATGAAAAAGAACAAGATACCTTCAGAAAATCGTACAATTCCGATGAGGGATTTTTTTAAAAATTCCGAAAGGTCCCATTATAAAATTTCTAATGACGGCAAATACATATCATTTCTTGCTCCATTTAAAAGCAGGATGAACTTATTCGTTCAGGAACGCGGAACAGATGCTGTAAAAAGACTAACCGAAATAATTGACAGGGATATAGCGAATTATTTCTGGGGTGATAAAAATACAGTTCTTTTCCTTAAAGATAACGCCGGTGACGAAAATTATCATTATTATTCAGTAAACATTAATGACGGTGCAATAAAAGAGTTAACACCTTATCCAGGTGTCAGGGTGAACTTAGTTGATGAACTTGAAGATATTGAGGGTGAAATACTGATAGAAATGAACAAACGTAACCCTGAAATATTCGATGTTTACAGGCTTAACTATATTTCAGGTGAGCATGTACTAATAGAAGAAAATCCCGGAAATATTTCACGCTGGATTACTGATCATTCAGGCAATATTAGAGCAGCCGTTACTACTGACGGGGTTAACAGCAGCATTTTGTACAGAAACAGTATAAAAGAAAATTTTGAAATAAAGCTCACGACGGATTTCAGGGATTCATTGGTACCGCTATTTTTTACATTTGATAATAAAATGATATATGCACTTTCAAATATCGGGAGAAATACTTCAGCAGTTGTTAAGTATGATATTGAAAATGCCTCCGAAACTGAGGTTTTATACGAAAATCCGGATGTTGACGCCTCAAGCCTGTTTTATTCAAGAAAACGAAAAGTTTTGACAGCAGTTTCATATTATACCTGGAAGTTACAAAGGGTTTTTCTTGATGACGAAATGAAAGAAATTTTTGAAAAGTTAAGCTCTGAACTTGGTAACTACGAAATAAGCATATCAGGAAAAGACGACGAAGAGAATACTTTTATTATCAGAACTTACAGTGACCGTTCCTTGGGTGCATATTATATATATGATAAAATTGAAAATAAACTTGAAAAAATAGCTGATGACAGTCCATGGCTCAAGGAATCAGAAATGGCTGAAATGAAACCCGTGTATTTTTCTGCGCGCGATGGATTAACCTTAAACGGATACTTAACTCTGCCTATAGGTAAAGAACCAAAGAATCTTCCGGTTGTGATGAATATTCACGGAGGACCCTGGGCAAGAGATTACTGGGGCTTTAATCCCGAGGTGCAGTTCCTGGCAAACAGGGGTTATGCAGTTCTGCAGATAAATTACAGAGGCTCTCTTGGATACGGGAGAAAATTCTGGGAAGCATCTTTTAAACAATGGGGTAAAAAAATGCAGGATGATATTACCGATGGTGTCAACTGGCTGATAGAGCAGGGAATAGCTGATAAGAAACGAATTGCAATATACGGGGGCAGTTATGGCGGATATGCTGTACTTGCAGGATTGACATTTACCCCCGATGTTTATGCAGCCGGAGTAGATTACGTAGGAGTTTCCAACCTGTTTACCTTCATGAAATCAATTCCTTCTTACTGGAAGCCTTATCTTGAAATGCTTTATGCAATGGTAGGAGATCCTGAAAAAGATAAAGAACTTCTTGAAGAAGCTTCACCTGTTTTTCATGTAAATAAAATTAAAGCACCCCTGTTTATTGCCCAGGGCAGAATGGACCCAAGGGTCAATGTAAATGAATCAGACCAGATGGTAGAAGCATTAAAAAACATGGGAATAGACGTTCCTTATATGGTAAAAGATAATGAAGGCCACGGTTTTCATAATGAAGAAAACAGGTTCGATTTTTATGAATCGATGGAAAAGTTTCTTGAAAAACATCTTAAACCCTGAAATACCCGCAGGCTTAATTGAAAAATTTTCTGATATACAGATCTTCAGCCGGCTCCGGGAAAACCTTTACCCTGGTTAAAGAGTACCTTAAACTTGTACTTAATGATCCAGGCGAATTTAAAAATGTGCTTGCAGTAACTTTTACAAATAAATCAGCAGCAGAAATGAAACAAAGAATTATTTCTGCATTAAAAGCGCTTTCATCCGGAAGCGATGAAAATCTGAAAAAGCTACTTGTTTCTGAAGGTGTAAAAGGTGATATTAAATTTAATGCGGAACAAGTTCTGAATAATATACTTCATAAATACTCTTACTTTTCTGTTTCAACTATCGATAGTTTTTTCCACAGGGTCATCCGTTCGTTTGCCCGTGAGCTTAAGCTGCAGCTTGGATATAACATAGAGCTTGACCAACTGGCTGTTCTTGATAAGATAACCGATAAACTGCTTGATGATGCCGGAATTGATGAAGAACTGACCGGATTTCTTGAAGATTATATTTATTACAGTATAGATGACGAAAAAGGCTGGAAGATAGAGAATAAGATAAGGGAATTGGGCAAGGAAATTTTTTCCGAAAGATTTTTATTAAAAACAGACGGCAGCGGACTTCAAAACAGCAGATTAGAGCTTAAGGATTTCATCAGTATTTTGTTTGCAATAAAAAATGATTTTGAAAGTAAAATGATGGAAATTTCGCTGGAATCGCAGGAAATTACTGATTCTTACAGTCTTACAATTGATGATTTCCCATATAAAGAAAAAGGATTTATGAATTACCTGCTTAATAATATCAGAGATAATAAATTTGAACCGGGTAAAAGGGCGCAAGAAGCAGCAGAAGATATTAAAAAATGGTATAACAAAAATTCTAAACCTGCCGTAAAGGCAGCCGCTGAAAACGGTTTATTTGCGATGTTAAGCAAAGCTGTTGGCCTTTATGATAAGGAATTTACCAAATATAACACTGCAATTAACCTGGTTAAAACAATATATGTTACAGGGATATTCAGGGACCTTATTGAAAAATTAAAAGAATACCGTGATGAAAATAATGTTTTACTTATTTCTGATATAAATAACCTGCTGCTAAGTGTGATCACCGGTGATGGCAGCCCGTTTGTATATGAAAAGATAGGGAGCTATTACAGGAATTTTCTTATTGATGAATTTCAGGATACTTCAACATTTCAGTGGCGGAATTTCTTTCCGCTTATAGAAAACTCGCTAGGCGAAGGAAACGGTTCGATGATAGTAGGTGATTTAAAACAATCCATTTACCGCTGGCGAAACGGAAATATGAAGCTGCTGCTTGAAGATGTTAAGAATTCGCTTTCAGGTTTTGAAAGCATCTTAAAGGAAGATGATCTTAAAGTAAATTACCGCAGTAAAAAATTAATTGTAAATTTCAACAACAGCTTTTTTTAAAGAAGCTTCAGTTTATTGCTCGCTTAAAGCTGATGAGAAATTCAGTGATGTAATTTTAAAAGCTTATAAAGATACCGAACAGAAAGCTGCTGATAAATCAGGTGACGGATATATCAGTATCCGTACATTTGCAGGTGATAAAGAAAACGATGTCAGTTCCAAAGAGCTTGCCATTGCCGATATGATAAATAATATTAAACAGCAGTTAACACTTGGTTACAGACAGAAAGATATAATTATACTGGTGCGTAAAAAATCAGAAGCGCTGGAAGCTGCTCATGCATTAATTGATGCCAATCTTCGTGTTATTTCAAGTGAATCTTTAATGCTTACAAATTCTCCTAAAGTGAGATTGCTGGTAAATCTGTTTGTGTATTTAACCGACTCCCGAAATGAAATTGCCAAAGCAGAAATTCTGTATAACTATCTTGTTTATATAAAGCAGTCTTATTCTGACTTAAATGCAATATTTACCGATAAACTAAATTCAGATAAATTATTCCAAGAATTTATGCCTGCAGGATTTTGGGGAAGTAACGGGAATTTAAACATAAACATTTTATCCGGTAAAAGTATATACGCTCTTACAGAAGATCTTATAAAAATGTTCGGGCTTGGCAATTCACCTGATATTTACCTGCTGAGATTTCTTGATGTAATTAAAAAATACTCTGATGAAAATAACAGCGATGTTTACGGATTTACAGACTGGTGGCAGGAACACCGGGAAGAGAGCACTATTATTGTACCCGAAGAAGAAGATGCAATCCGTGTTATGACAATTCATAAAGTAAAAGGTTTACAATCGCCTGTGGTATATATTCCTTTTGCCAACTGGGACTTTACCATAAATCCGCAGTCAGCCTACATGTGGGTTTCATCAAACAAAACTCCATTTGATTTTTCTCAGGCTTATTATGTTAAATCCAGCCCCTCGTTGGGAAATACATATTTTTCAGATGATTACCTAGAAGAAGCAGCTTTAACTATACTTGATAATCTGAACCTGTTATATGTAGCATTCACGCGGGCTGAAGATAAGCTGTTTATAGGTTTACCCCAAAAAGGCAAAAATAGTTTTAACGCCGGTAATTTAATTCTGGATACTTTAAAAAACTCAGCTGAGCTGAATGTGAATTTCAACGCTGAAAGCGGAAGTTATGATATTGGTTCTGTTAACTATTCCGGAAAGTTTAAGGAGGCTGATACTGGTACTAAAGCATATAAACTGAATAATCTGATTACTTCAGATTTTGCAGAGAAAATTTTGATTAAACCTGAATTTGATAGTTTTAAACCTGAAGATTTTTCATCACTGAAAAATCTTAAAAACCGTGGAAGTATAATACATAAAGCGCTTTCTTATGTAAATGAAATATCTGATAAAGAAACAGAAAATGTAATTAACAGGATGATAAGCCAGGGTTTGATAAATGCTGAACAAAAAAGTGAATGGAAAAGCGAGCTGCGTGAAATACTTTCTGATGCAGAATTAAAAAAATGGTTTAACTCTGAAAGTAAAGTTATGAATGAGCGGGAAATAGTTCTGCCTGATGGAAAAATTTACAGACCGGACAGGGTTATTTTAAACAGTAACAGCACAATTGTATTAGATTACAAATCTGGAATAAAGCTGAAGGATCACGAAACTCAGATAAAATTATACGGAAGTATTTTAAAAGAAATGGGATATAAAAATATCGAATTATATCTTTATTACATCACTATAAAGAAAATATTAAAAGTAAATATTAATTGAAACCATTCCTGCAGAAATTAGCCGAAACTCTTTTTAATAAGTATGGAAATGATATTTCCGGAATTCAGTTGATATTCCCTTCCAGAAGGGCAGGGCTTTATTTTAAAAATTATCTTTCAGGCATGATAGAATCCCCTGTCTGGGCTCCCGTTACCTGCGGTATAAGTGATTTTATAAGCGAAAACTCAGATTTCAGAACTGATGATGACCTGATTTTGATATTTGTGCTATATTCAGTTTACAAAAAGTTTTCCCCTGATCTTACTTTCGATAAATTCTACCCCTGGGGCGCAATGATACTGCGCGATTTTGATGAGATAGATAAAAATCTTGTTAAGGCAGATCACCTTTTCAGGATTTTAAAAGAACATAAAAAAATTGAAGAGGATTTTGAATTCAATGTTGCCGATATTGATGAATTTTACAGGTTCTGGGACACCTTCTCCGCCAGAAAGCTGACATCACTGCAGGATGAATTCATTAAAACATGGGAAGTACTTGGGAAGGTTTATAATGAATTCAGGAATCAGCTTATCAGCAAAAATATATGTTATGAAGGAATGGCTTACAGAAATGTTTTTGAAAATGTAAGAGCCGGTAAATTCACAAAAAGATACGATAAATATATTTTTGCAGGTTTTAACCAGTTAAATAAATGTGAAGAAGGAATTATACAGGCTCTTTTAAAAAATGATCTGGCAGAAACTTACTGGGATACAGATAAATTTTACCTTGAAGAAAAAAACCGCGAAGCGGGAAAATTTTTAAGGGAAAATTTTGCAAATTTAAACATTAATTCACCTCAATGGAAAGATGATAATTTTAGCAAAAATGAGCTTAAAATTAAATTTATCGGCGCTCCGTTGGAAGTTTCTCAGGCAAAAGTTCTTGGCAATGAAATTGCCGGACTGCTTAATAATAATTACGTTAAAACTGCCATAATACTGCCGGATGATAAGCTGCTGATATCTGTTCTACACTCAATTCCTGATATTACTGAAAAAGTAAATATAACAATGGGTTTTTCGTTCAAAAACTCGTTGCTGTACAGTTTTACCGAATCATTGCGCAGCTTGCAGTTAAACTGCAGGGGAGAAGGATCAAAAGCAGTTTATTATCATAAGGATATAATTACTGTTCTGATGCATCCTTACATAAGGTCAGTAAATCTGCAGGCAATTAACAAGGCAGTGAATTCTGTTAAATCCGGGAATATAGTATATGCTTCTCAAAAATCCATTTTAACACTGTTTGCAGAACCGCCGGAAATAATTTCACTCATATTCAGCAAAAATGATTCTGCAGAAAACTCTTTGAAGTATCTGAATAATATTTTTTCAAAACTTTTTGAAGTTATTAATTCCGACAAAAAAACTTCTTATTTTGAAAATGAAATTTTAAGTAAAGCATTTTCTCTTTTAAACAGGACCGGAGATATAGTATCAAAACACGCTGCAGAAATTATTAATGAAACATTCTGGAATGTAATTACCGAAAGCTTCAGCAGGATAAAAGTCCCGTTTTCAGGAGATCCGCTTGAAGGCATTCAGATAATGGGTATGCTTGAAACTAGGTCGCTGGATTTTGATAATGTAATTATTCTTTCTGTAAACGAAGGTATTCTGCCTCCGGAAACGGGCAGCAGCTCATTTATTCCGTATGCCTTAAAAAAAGCTTTCAGGATGCCTGTTGGCGAAGATACCGAGGCTGATTATGCATATTATTTCTACAGGCTGCTGCAAAGGGCAAAAAATGTTACTTTAATTTATAACACAGAAACAGGCGTTATTTCTGCAGGCGAAAAAAGCAGATTTATTATGCAGGTTCAAAGTGAGCTTGCTGAATATAACAGGAATATAAAAACTGAAGAGTATCTTCTTTCAGGTGATATAGATCTTCCTGAAAGAAAAGAAATTTCAATAGTAAAAACTACAGAAGTATTAAATATTTTAAAAAATGAAAAACAGTTTTCAGCAACAGCGCTCAGCACTTATATAAACTGCCCATTGCAGTTTTACTTTAAAAAAGCTGCTAAGCTTAAAGAGGAAGAAGAAGTTGAAGAATACTTTTCAGCAGCAGCATTCGGCAATATATTTCACCAGATAATGCAGAATATTTATTCTGATGATGAAGGAAATGAAATAACACAGGGTATCATAGACCGGAAAATAACTTATATAAAGGAAAATTTTGACGAGGTATGGAAAAAAGCCTGCCATCAATTGAAAGAATATTCTGAATTTGCTGAAATTAAGCTGGGCAAGAACCTGCTATATAAAAGAGTTATCGAAAAACTGGTTAATAAAGTCCTTTTATGTGATAAACAACAGGCGCCATTTAAGATTGTTGCACTGGAAAGCGATGCTGAAAAGGAATTTACTGTTAATGTAAATAATGAAAAAATTAAGGTTAAGCTTTTTGGCAGACTTGACAGGGTGGAGTTAAAAGATAATATTATCAGAATAATTGATTATAAATCGGGTAACGCTGAATTAAAGAATCAGTCAGGCAAAACAACTGACGAAGATTCCATTAATCAACTATTTGAAAACATCAAACGGAAAGAAAATTTCCAGCAGTTATTTTATGCCTCACTTTATCTTAATTCCAATAAAAAAGACCGGCTGATATTCGGCATATACGCTTTAAAAAATCTGGCAAAAGGTGTTTTTTGGTTCGAAGAAGAACCCGTCACTCCTGAAAAGATAAGCCTGTTTGAGAAAAAACTGGTTAATATGTTCGAAGAAATATTTGATAAAGATATTCCTTTTTCACAAACAAAAGATACCGACCGCTGCAAACACTGCCCATATATTTCAATCTGCTACAGAGATTAATTTACATTTGTAAACAAATGTAAATAAGCCAGCAATTTTTTAAACTTTTACAGGTTAAAGTTGTCTTATAACCAGGAGGCAATTTATTAATTTAATTTAATTAAAAATGTTAAAAACAACAAAATTTGCAGGCTTTTTACTTATTTTATCGTTAATTTTTTCTGCATTTCCGGCTATTTCGCAGCAAACCCAAAAAACCCCGGAAGAAAGAGCTAAGTTAAGATCTGAGCGGTTAACAGAAAAACTATCACTTAACGAAACACAAAAGCAGCAGGTATATGATATTATATTTAACCATGCAAGCCAGGTTGATTTAATAAAAAACAACCAGGATATAACAAAGGAATCCAGGCGTGACCAGGTAAAAACTCTGCGAACTGAAACTGACCAAAAACTGCAGGGAGTGTTCACAAAAGAACAGACCGATAAATGGAATACGATGAAACAGAAAATGAAGGAAAAGCATGGAAAGAAGAATGGACACAAAAAACACGGAAAAAAGAATAAAGGGAATAAAAACAAAGTTGGAAACGTAAACTAGAATAAGTATTATCGAAAAAGCAGGCTTATGCCTGCTTTTTTATTATTACGATTTTTAAAACCCCTGTATTGAAATCAAAATATTATGTCTTAAGCTTTTTCTTTTTTGCGGCAGGGAAAAGAACATTATTCAATATTAATCTGTAACCGGGTGAATTTTTGTACATTGAAAGGTCTGTCTTTGGGTCTCCTACAGCATGCTGGTAATCTTCCGGGTCATGACCGCCATACAATGTAAAAGTACCTCTGCCAAGGTTGCCATGTAAATATCTTACCCAGTTTGTTCCTTCATTTTTTGCAAGAATTGTCATTGTGGGTTTTATGTTTTCTTCCCTGAAACCCGATTCCTGTCCCAGAAATCCTTTAATAACTGCCGTATGGCACTGTATTAACATAGTTGGAACTGGATCTATTTTTGCAGAAAAATCAAATAATGTAAAATAATCATTATACTGTCCTGCCATTAGTTCGGCATCTGTGATATCCATATCAGAATATTCATAAACATAAGGATTAAGCTGTATCTGAAAGTTCTGAAATACCATACACTCTGAATAATCAAGCTTGCTGTTCGCATTTGGGTCATAAGGATCTCCATCGTACATTGCATCGCATATATCAGTGTATTGAGAAGCAAGTGCAATATCAGGAGTTGTAGTACCTGAGCACATTGTAAATAAAAATCCGCCTCCTTCTACATATTCCTTAAGCTTTTTTACAACTGCAAGCTTTAATTTAGAAACTTTGGCAAAACCAAGTTTTTTCGCCATTTCTTCATTTGTTTGCTTTTGTGTAAGATACCAGGCTGATGAACCAAAGGCTGCAAAAAATTTACCATACTGACCTGTAAAGTCTTCGTGATGCAAGTGCACCCAGTCATAATCTTTTAGCTTTCCCTGCAGTACTTCTTCATCCCATATTTTGTCATAGGGAATTTCGACATAATCCAGCGCAAGCTGAACTGCATCATCCCATGGCAATGCATTAGGCGGAACGTAAACAGCTATCTTCGCTACTTTTTCAAGCCGCACCACATCCATATTATTTTCTTCATTCTGAACTTCTGCATATACCTGAGCAGCTTGTGTGCCTGAAAGGAGCTCATAACTTACTCCTTTGGAAAGGCATTCTGCAGTCAGCTCCTGTGTGTAATCAAATAAAAATGAGCCGCCCCGGTAGTTTAACAGCCAGTCAAGCTCTTTACCTCCCAGTAAATGTCTGTACGCAATGCCGTATGCTTTTAAATGATCGGTTTGTGAACTTACATCCATTGGTATCAGCAGCTTTTGCTGGCAATATGATGTAAATCCGATAAATATGAGTATGATTGAAAATATTCGTTTCACAGAGGCAAATTATAATTAATAAATATGGTAAACAATGAATAATAATACATTAAAATCCGGACGCTTACAGTTTTAAATGTTAAAAATGCCTAATTTGTTTCAAAAAAAAACCGTGCCATTAAGCACGGTTTTTTATGCGTAAAACTAAAACTTTATTTTTTTGTAACTGTGATGTTTCCTGCTGAAGTTGTGCATTTAAAAGTTTCGCCTCCATTGTTAAACTTTGCCCTGATAAAACTAGATACATGGTTTTCTTTATTAACTTTGGCAAAATCACATGTAATTTTTCCGGCAAGAGTGCCAATATCAGCATCAGCATCAAAATCAGAAGGCAGGTAAGCAATAATATTTCCTCCAAGAGTGCTGAGTTCTATACCGGAATTCTTACCGGTATAATCAAGTTTTATACTGCCTCCGGCTGTAGAAGCTTCAATCTTCCCGTTTTTGCCATCAAGAATAATGTCTCCGCCGGCAGTTGAAGCATCCACATTACCTTCAAATCCGTTAATTGAAATTTTACCTCCTGAAGTGGATACTTTAATATTACCATTAGAGGAGTTAATGGTAACATTCCCACCGGCTGTATAAGCCTCCAGGTTTCCTTTTGTATCATCTATTTTAATGTTTCCGCC
>LLZO01000208.1 GCA_001567545.1 Candidatus Tepidiaquacellales bacterium OLB5 | reverse complement strand
TGTTTTTGATTACAGGCTCACATCAGGCAGCGTAAAAATTAACTGGAGATAAGCGAAAAATTTTCAGCTGTTTATAAGCCCCGCTTGCGGGGCTTTTTATTTTATGTTTGCTTTCACTAATTTACCATATTATATTTGATAAAATAATAAACCTGAAATTTTTATGATATTTACCGACAAAAATATCAATCTCCACAAAACAATTAATTTTAAAAAGTATGTTTCCTTTTTAATTTATGTTATCTTTCTCATCCCTTTTGATATTAATTCACAATGGTTACAGCAGGCAAGCCCTGTTTCATCAGGATTGCTGGATTGTGATTTCATAGACCAGAATACAGGCTGGGTATGCGGCGATGGAGGTGTAATACTTAAAACTACCAACGGGGGAGTGAACTGGATTCAGCAAAACTCCGGAGTAAATAAAAGACTTGAAGGTATAGAAGCTGTTGATGCCAATACTCTTTTTTGTGTAGGCTGGTGGCAAACAGTTTTAAAAAGTACTGATGGGGGAAATTCATGGATAGCATTACGCGATGGCGTTGTTGGTGATCAGACATTCCGTAAAGCAATTTTTTTTAAGCAGTAATACCGGCTGGCTGCTAAGATCGAACTATATTCTCAGAACTACCAATGGGGGAGCAACATTTGATTCAACTCATACGGTATTTACATATCTTTGGGATATTTATTTTAAAGATGTAAATACAGGTGTATTATGCGGTGACGGTGCATTAACAATGCGCTCAACTGATGGCGGTGTTATATGGAATCAGGTACAATTACCATTGTTCCAGGGAGGAATGCCGAATTTATACAGGATCAGCTTTGCCGGGAATAATGGCTGGGTAATTGGCGAAGGCGGACCATTAAATGGAGGCAGGCTTGTCTGGAAAACAACTAACTTCGGTGTAAGCTGGGACAGCATAGCCCGTGTACCTTATCCGGGGAGTGAACTGAATTACTCTGTTACATTTTCTAATATTAATACCGGCTATTGTGGTGGAACAACCGGCTATATCTTTAAATCTACTAACGGAGGATTTAACTGGATACAACAAAATGTACCTATAAATGGTTTTAGGAGAGACCTTTGGTTTCTAAATGATTCACTTGGCTGGACTGTTGGCGGCGGCGGTTATATCTTAAAAACTACAAACGGCGGTACGTATGTAGGCATAGAACCAATAAGCGGCATAGTCCCGGGAGATTACAAGCTTTATCAAAACTACCCAAACCCGTTTAACCCAATTACAAATATTAAATTTCAAATTCCCATTTCAGGTTATGTGCAAATAAATGTTTTTGATATTACCGGCAGGGAAATTGAGAAAATGGTAAATGGTTATCTGCATGCAGGAGTTTATAATATGAAATTTGAGGCTTCAAAACTAACCAGCGGTGTGTATTTTTATGAACTGTTAATAAACGGTAAACCCGCCAGTACTAAAAAAATGGTGCTGATAAAATAGTTCAGTTTAAATTTAAATTGTTTTCTCATAGTAAACCCGCTCACTTAAGCGGGTTTATTTTATCACCAAAAACATTATACCTTTCATGCAACTTAAAAAAA
>LLZO01000207.1 GCA_001567545.1 Candidatus Tepidiaquacellales bacterium OLB5 | reverse complement strand
ACTCCCGAAGACGGTATGCAGGTTGTAGTAAAAGGGCGGGTGACCGTTTATCCTGCCCGCGGCAATTACCAGGTCGAAGTTTGGGATATAAAGCCGCAGGGCGCAGGTGAGCTGCAGTATAGATTTGAACAGCTAAAGCAAAAACTGTTTGAAGAGGGGCTTTTCGATGAAGCACATAAAAAATCCCTGCCAAAATTCCCTGAAAATGTATTGATGATTACTTCACGAACCGGCGCTGTGCTGCAGGATTTTATAAATATCACAAAACGCAGGTATCCGGTTATGAATCTGTTTGTTTACCCTGTTAATGTTCAGGGGCAAACTGCAGCTCCATCAATTATCGGAGCTTTGAAGGATATTCCAAAGCTGGTTAAATCTAAAACCCTGCCCGAAATGGATATCATTGTATTGGCACGCGGAGGAGGCTCTATAGAAGACCTTTGGGCATTTAATGATGAAGAGCTTGCCAGAACTATATTTGACTGCAAAATACCAATAGTAAGCGCAATTGGGCACGAAGTAGACTTCACAATTTGTGATTTTGCGGCAGATTTAAGGGCTCCAACCCCTTCCGCAGCAGCTGAACTGATAACTCCGGATATCAGAGAGTTAATTGAAAATCTTGACAAATTTTCGTATTTTTGTAGAAGTTTTGTCCAACAAAAGCTGGATGGTTATAAAAATTCACTTCGTGAAATTGAAGGAAATTATTATTTTAACCGTCCAAAGGATATTATTTATAATTTTTACCAGAAACTTGATGAATATTCCAAAGGTATAAATCAGGTGACGGTTAACAGGTTGAAAAATTACTTAAATCTGGTAAAAAATTATAAAAAAACTCTTCATCATGTATCGCCGCAAAACAACCTTAAAAAAGGTTATGCAATAGTGAAGAAAAAAGTTGAAATGGATGAAATGCGGCTGCAGTTCGATTTTAATAAAATTGTAACCAGGGCAGCAAACTTAAAAAAAGCTGAAGAAGTAGAAATTGAGTTTTTTGATAAGTCAAAGAATGCAAGAATAATTTAACTAAAAAAAATTTTGGCAGTAAAAAAAAGTAAAGATAACCAGCGCAGTTTTGAAGATTCATTTTCCAGGCTCGAAAAAATTCTGGAAGAGCTTGAAAGTGAAGAATGCACACTCGAAGAAACTATAAAACTGTACGAAGAGGGGCTTTCACTTACAAAGATCTGCTATGATAAGCTTAATAATGCCGAGCTGAGAATTAAAGAGATAAGCAAAGCATCAAAAAGCGGCACTGAAATAAAAGAATATTCACAATAAATGTATATTCAATAAATTAAGTGCAAAAGAAAAGTATAAAAATTTAATTATAATAATTTGGAAACAGAATATAAGTATCTCAGTAATGTTAACACTCCCGCTGACCTTAAAAAACTGAATCTGACAGAACTTAAGGTTCTGGTTGATGAAATAAGGGAGTATCTTGTTGATACAATTTCAAAAATCGGGGGTCACCTTGGAGCTTCATTAGGCGTTACCGAGCTGACCGTTGCACTGCATTATGTATTTAACACACCCGATGACAAGCTAATCTGGGATGTAGGTCACCAGGGATATATACATAAAATCCTTACCGGAAGAAAAGATCAGCTAAAGACAATTCGCCAGTATGGCGGCATCAGCGGTTTCCTTAAACGCACTGAAAGCGAATATGATGTATTCGGCGCGGGACATGCAAGCACTTCTTTAAGCGCAGCGCTTGGTGTTGCAGCAGCCCGTGATTTCCTGAAAAAGAAATTTAAGGTAGTAGGTATTATCGGTGATGGCAGTATGACAGGCGGTATGGCTTATGAAGCCATGAACAATATCGGCCTGCTGAAAAAAGATATTATTGTTGTGCTTAATGATAACAAAATGTCAATTGCTCCTAATGTATGGTCGCTTCATAATTATTTCAACGAGTTTCTTTCAAACCCTTCTTATAATAAGTTCCGTAATTATGTATGGGATGCAACCGGAAAGCTTGACCCTAAAATTGGAGACAGGCTGCGTAATTTTGCTGCAAAAGTTGAAGGCGGCTTAAAAGGTGTGGTTACTCCCGGTATGCTTTTTGAAGCCCTTGGCTTCAGGTATTTTGGTCCCATCAACGGGCATAACATTGTTAATGTTGTTAAAATATTCGAAGAAATAAAGGATTTTTCAGGTCCGCTGCTTGTACACGTTGTAACAGAAAAAGGTCATGGCTATAAACCGGCTAAGAATCATTTCCAGAAATTCCATGCATCCACACCGTGGGATAAAGATACAGGGCTTGCAATAAAGAAATCAGCAGGAAACCCGGCTTATACTAAGGTTTTTGGAGAAGCGCTTGTTGAAATCTGCAGAGAAAATGATAAGGTTGTAGGCATAACAGCAGCAATGCCTGACGGCACCGGGCTGGATATACTTCAGAAAGAATTGCCTGAAAAATATTTTGATGTTGGCATAGCTGAGCAGCATGCTGTTACATTTGCAGCCGGTATGGCTACCGAGGGATTTACCCCGGTATGCGCAATATATTCATCATTTATTCAAAGAGCATTTGACCAGGTTATACATGATTGCGCAATACAGAAACTGCCTGTGATATTTGTGATGGATAGGGGCGGAATTGTCGGCGCAGATGGCCCAACTCACCACGGCTCTCTTGACCTGAGCTTTTTCCGGTGCATCCAGGGAATGGTTCTGATGGCTCCCAAAGATGAACAGGAACTGCGAAATATGCTTTACACAGCTACGCTGTATAAAAAAGGACCAATTGCTATGCGTTATCCGCGCGGCAATGGACTTGGCGTTGAAATCAAGCCAATGAAGCAGATTCCGATAGGCAAAGGAGAAATTATTGAAAAAGGGACTGATGCTGCCATACTTGCCATTGGTAACATGGTTGATACGGGCTTAAAAGCCCGCGCAGCGCTGGCACTTGAAGGCATTGATGCTGAAGTTATTAACGCAAGGTTTGTAAAACCGCTTGATTCAGAGCTGCTTAAAGATGTATTCAGCAGGCATAAAAAAGTAATTACACTGGAAGATAACGTTATTACAGGCGGTTTCGGTTCAGCTGTGCTTGAGTTTATGAACCAGCAGAATATTAAGGATGTTGATATTATCGTTCACGGGCTGCCTGATAAATTTGTTGATCACGGAACCCCGGATGAATTATTCCGTGACCTGAAGCTTGATAGCGCCGGAATTGCCGAAATTATCAAGGATCACCTGCTTTCAAAAGAAAAAGTAAATATTCTTTAATGCTGACCGTTATCATAAAATATTTCTGTATTACGGTGTTTGGATTGATGCTCTTTTCCTGCGGAAACGATATTGTAAATACAAATTCTGAAAATGACCTTATTTTTGAACAACAGGGACTTGTTGACAGTGCAGTTGTGACCGGCTGCTATGATTATACCAGGTTCCACTTCCTGAATGACACATTCAGTACCGCAGGATACAGAAAATTACGCGTAGAATTTGACGGATTAACTTCCAGTGACAGGGCAAAAATTTTCTTTGTACATTACAGCAGCGGTATTAATAACAATATTGTTTACCAGAAGAACAATGAAGGGGTAAACATGCAGCATAATTTTGAAATCGATGCTCCTGCTGAAACTTCATGGTATGAACTGAGATTGTTTTTAAGTCCGCAGGTTTGCGGTGAAAATGAATTTAAATTTATACGTGCACGGGACCTTAAAGTTTACGGAATAAAATAATTTTATAAAAAATTGGACGAAAGAGACCTGGAAAAATATATACCGATAGAAACCTTTACCGGCGAAACTACCGAAGTTAACAGTACCCGGAATAAGCTGTATGTGGAAACATACGGCTGCCAGATGAATTTTGCAGATACTGAAATTGTAAATGGCATTATGGGTAAAAACGGTTATGATATAACGGAAAATATTGATGATTCAGCAATAATCCTGATAAACACCTGCAGTATCCGTGAAATGGCAGAAGCAAGGGTGCTTCAGCGGTTAACCGAAATTAAAAAATACAAGAAGAAAAATCCAAAGCTGGTTGTTGGTATTATCGGCTGCATGGCTGAAAGAATGAAAAGAGACCTGATAACAAAAAAAGGAGTGGTTGATCTTGTTTTGGGTCCGGATGAATACAGAAAACTCCCTTCCTTGATTGATAATTTAATAGATACAGGGGAAAAAGGAATAGCTGTTAAGCTTTCCAGGGTTGAAACATACGATGATATCATGCCTATCCGCAAGGAAGGCATAAGCGCATGGCTTTCTGTAATGCGGGGCTGTGATAAGTTCTGCAGCTTCTGCGTTGTGCCGTATACAAGGGGCAGGGAAAGAAGCCGGCCGCTTGAAGGTGTTATCAATGAAATTAAAATTCTTGAACAGGAAGGATTTAAAGATATTACACTGCTAGGGCAGAATGTAAATTCCTACAGAAGCGGTGAATTTGATTTCAGTGACCTGCTGGCAGCTTGCGCAAAAGCAGTACCGGGCGTCAGAATCAGGTTCACTACATCTCATCCGCAGGACCTTTCAATGAAGCTTATAGAAACTATTGCAGCTTATGATAATATATGTAAATATATTCACCTTCCGGTACAGTCAGGCAGTGACAGGGTTCTTGAGCTTATGAAAAGAAGCTACACAATTGAGCACTACATGAAAATTATGAATAATATCAGGAAATTGATTCCTGAAGTTTCACTTTCTACTGATATTATTTCAGGATTCTGCACGGAAACCGAAGAAGACCATAAAATGACACTGGATATAATGCGTGAAGTAAAGTATGACGGGGCTTATATGTTCAAATATTCTCCCCGGGAAAAAACAAAAGCATGGCAGTATGAAGATGATGTTGATGAAGAAACAAAAACCAGGAGATTAATGGAAATTGTTGAACTGCAGAGGAATATATCGGAAGATAAGAATTCAGCATTAACCGGTAATATTTTTGAGATAGTTATAGAAGGCATCAGCAAAAAGTCTGATAAGATGCTCTTCGGAAGAACTGACGGGAATAAAACTGTAATAATACCGGTAAACGGAGCAAAAGCAGGGGATAAGCTTAAGGTCAGAATAACCAGGGGAAATTCAGCAACGCTTTTCGGCGAAGCTGTAACTGTAAACTAAATACCTTATAAAATAAATTATAAATACAGAATTGATCGGGGATAATTCACAAAAAATGCTTAAACAGGGCAATTCGTATAAAAGTGATTTGCTTGGGGAATCTATTCCCATTGTAGAGCTGCGTGAAATTATCAAACAGGTTGCACCTACTGATGTAACAGTATTAATTACCGGTGAAAGCGGGTCCGGCAAAGAAGTTGTTGCCAATGAAATTTACAAAAACAGCAGCAGATCTGCTAAACCGTTCATTACTGTAAATTGCGGGGCAATTCCGGAAGGAATTATTGAAAGCGAGCTCTTTGGACACATTAAAGGTTCATTTACAGGCGCAATTGAAAACAGGAAAGGTTACTTTGAAGCTGCCAATGGAGGTACAATTTTCCTAGATGAAATAGGGGAGCTGCCGCTGCAGACACAGGTCAAGTTTCTGAGGGTAATTGAAAACGGTGAGTATATGAAAGTTGGCGGCACAAAGACTGAAAAAGTTGATGTCAGAATACTGGCTGCTACCAACAAAAACCTGGAGCAGCTTATAGCTTCAAATTCATTCCGTGAAGATCTTTATTACAGGCTAAGATCAATTAATATTGTTATCCCCCCGCTTCGCGAAAGAAAAGGTGACATCAAAATACTGTTTGATAATTTTGTAAAACAGTTCACTGAACGAAACTCCGTTAATTTTAAAGGTATTACAGCAGATGCTATGGATAGCATCATAAATTATAACTGGCCCGGGAATGTAAGGCAGCTTAAAAATTTCACGGAAAGCCTGCTGACATTAAACAGTGATAAAATTATTGAAACAGAAGATGTATTAAGACAGCTTGGGATGCCAAAGGCTGAAATTATGCCGGCAGAAATAAACGGTTTCAATAAACAGGATGAACGGCAGCTGTTGTTCGGCGCTTTGTATGAGCTTAAAAAAGATATTATGGATATCAAGCACCAGCTTAGTACATTAGAATCCTCAAAAGCTAATGCTGAGCCGGAAGACGGCTTTTATATCAGTGATGATAAAATAGATAATATTACATACGATGAATTTGAACAGGAAGTACTGACTTATTATTACAATAAATATAACGGAAATATTAACAGGATTGCAGATAAGCTTAAAATCAGCAACAGGACCCTTTACAGGAAATTTAAACAATACGGCATAAAGAACGGAAAGTATAATTAATGAAGGGTAAGAAATATAAAATTCTGTACTTATTTTTAATACTTTTCGGATTATCAGCCGTTTCATGCAATTACAGCTTTAAAGGCGCATCTCCGCCGGAAGGAATAAAAACAATTTTTATCCCTACAGTAAGAGATGAAAGCGGTTTCGGGCTGCCGAACCTGAGCGAGGAACTGACAACTTTACTGAAGAATAAATTTATAAATGATAATACACTGGAGTATGCAGAAAAAACCCAGGCAGATGCATTGCTTGATTGTGTTGTGAAATCAGTTACAGATGAAGCGCTTGTAGTGACAGGCAATGAAACGGTTTCAAGAAGAAAAGTTACAATTGTTGTTACGGTTGATTTTACAAATCTGCGGAAGCAGAAGAACATATGGAAAAAGGATTTTTCGAACTGGGGAGAATATGACAGCTCAACAGGCGGTTTCAGTAAAAGGGATGAAGGCGTTAAATCTGCTGAAGATAAAATCACGGAAGATATTCTGCTTGAAGTAATTTCTAACTGGTAATATAAAAATGATAAATTAATTTTAACTCTAAATAAATAATACTGAATATTCAGGATAATTAAATAAATTGGAAGAAATAATACTGTTTACTTATATAGGATCGCTGATGATCTTATTCACGTTTGGTTCACATGGTTTTATAATGATCTATTATTACCTTAAACACAGGCATAAAAGGGATAAATTTACAGATGAGCTTGAAAATTACCCTGTAGTTACACTGCAATTGCCTATTTATAATGAAATGTATGTAATTGAAAGGCTTATTAAAACCGTTTGCGAAATGGACTATCCGATTGATAAGCTGGAAATACAGGTACTTGATGATTCAACAGATGAAACCGTTGAAATTGTTGAAAATATTGTTAAAGAATACAGGCTGCGCGGATTTGATATCCATCATATACACCGTACCGATAGAACCGGTTATAAAGCAGGCGCTTTAAAAGAAGGATTAAAGGTCTGCCGCGGTGAATTTGTCGGTATCTTTGATGCAGATTTTATTCCCAGGAAAAATTTCCTCAAAATTGTGCTTCCGTTTTTTAAAGATCCCAAAATCGGAATGGTACAGACAAGATGGGAACATCTGAACAGGGCTTATTCACTGGTAACTCAGATCCAGGCATTAGCCCTTGACGGCCACTTTGTACTGGAGCAGCAGGTAAGGAACAAAGCAGGGTACTTCATTAATTTTAACGGAACGAGCGGTGTGTGGCGAAAGGAATGTATTTATGATGCAGGTAACTGGGAAGCTGATACTTTGACCGAGGATCTCGACCTTTCATACAGGGCTCAGCTAAAGGGCTGGAAATTCAGATATTTAACTGATTTTACCACCCCTTCGGAAGTACCTTCCGAAATAAATTCACTTAAATCTCAGCAGTTCAGATGGACAAAAGGAGCCATTGAAACAGCAAGGAAAATGTTGTTCCGCGTATGGGCTGCCAAGCTTCCTTTAAAGACCAAGATAATGTGCACTTTCCATTTAACCAACAACATTGTATTCCCTTTTATTTTAGTAGCATGCCTGTTAAATATGCCGATAGTGTTAATAAAAAGTACAGGTTTGTATGATACATATTTTCTTTTTATGTCAATTTTTGTACTTGCTTTCATTGCATCATTTTTATTTTATTTGTATTCGCAGAAAGATGTTTACGATGACTGGCGCTCAAGAATTCTGTTGTTCCCTGTATTTATGGCAGGCAGCATGGGATTCGCAATCAATAATACCAAAGCTGTATATGAAGCGCTCATAAATAAAAAGAGTGAATTCGTAAGGACACCGAAATACGGAATTGAAGGCGACCAGGATAAATGGCAGGATAAGAAATACGTGCATAAAAAATTTGTGAAGTTTTCTGTAATTCTTGAGCTGATAATTGCATTATACAGCCTTGCATGCGTTGTTGTTTCTGCTGTTACTCTGCAGATATCAGCAATACCATTCCAGTTAATGTATACATTCGGTTTCGGACTGGTAGCATACCTTTCCATAAAACATGTAATAGATACAAATAAAAAAGCAGCAGAGCAATCTGCATAAAAACAAATTGGTAGATACAGATATAATAAAATATCTCATCCAGAAACTGGAAGACAAAATAAGGGCAAATCCGTTCACGCCGGAGTTTGTTAAGCTGGCGAATTATTATCTGATCAACGGAAATATTAATGAAGCTATTGACCTGCTTCAGGCCGGATTAAAATTTTATCCGGGCTATACAACAGCTCATTTACTGCTCGGAAAAGCATATTTAAGCAACAGGTATTTTATTGATGCAAAAAATCTTTTCGAAAAGCTGCTTTCCGAGCATCCTGAAATGGCAATAGCCAGGAAATACCTGGATATTGCAGCAGAGCTTATGAAAACTGAAGTTTCAAGGCGGTTTGAAGATGATATTATTCCTAAGCTTGAATTTAAAGCGCCGGTTTTTAACGATTATGATTTTAATTATAACCTTTTCCCAAGTTATGAAATTGAGGAACTTTCATCTGATAAAATCGACCTGAACCTTATTGATGATTCTAATGATTATGAAGAGTTCAGGAAAGTATTTGAGTCTCCTCATTTTTTCAAAAAAGAAAACTCCAAACCTTCATACGAAAAGAAAAGATTAAAAAATAAGTTTGAAGTTAAAATAATAACCGAAACTCTTGCGGATATTTTTGCCAGGCAGGGTAATTACTTCGATGCAATGGAAGCATATACATACCTTTTGAAAATAAAGCCTGAAAGGAAAGAGATACTGGAAAGCAAGATCAGCGAGGTTGAGATACAGATTAACAAGCTGATAAATGATTTTTGATGATTTGCGATGCACGTAATGACGAAGCAATCTTAATAATCAACGGGATTGCTTCGCTTCGCTCGCAAAATTCTTTCAAACAGGTATCCCCGGCTGTACTTTTATAACCTTTTCACCTTTTATTACCACACTGCCAGATTTTGCGCCTTTATATTTTGATACATTCTTCCCCTCTGTATAAGCTACAGGCACTGTTTTTGCATTTTTAGCCTTGCTGTAAAAAGCGCAAATTTCAGCTGCAGTTTTAATGTAATCCTTCGGGATGACCCCTTCAAAATCCTCCGGAATCTTAAGTATTGTATGGGAACCGCTTGTTCCTCTGACGTGGAACCACAGGTCATTTTGCTTTGTGTATTTGAATGACAGAAGATCGTTGGCATCACTGTGCTTTCCAGCCCATACTTCAAACCCGTTTTCCAGGGGAAAAATACGGAAATATTTGAGATTTTTATCTTCTTCCATTTACAAATATAATATTTTTTATCTTTTTGAGTGCGTTGATGTTGTCAGCATAAATAAAACAACTTCAACATTATTGTAACATATTATAAATTAAAAAAGCGTTCAATTTTTCAATTGAACGCTTTTTTTAATCCGAAAACTTATTGTTTTATCCTTTTGCCAGAGCTTCTGCGCCGCCGACAATTTCAAGTATCTCAGTTGTGATCTTAGCCTGGCGGGCACGGTTATAGGTTAGGTTAAGCGAGTTAAGCAGGTCATTTGCATTTGTCGTAGCAGAATCCATTGCTGTCATTCTTGCTGCCTGTTCTGATGCGAATGATTCCAGCAGTATGCGCCATACCTGTGTGTTCAGGTGCCTTGGCAGAAGGTTATTTACAATATCCACGCTTGAAGGCTCAAAAATATAATTCGATATTTTTGATTTTCCGCCTTCGGCTGTTTCAAAAGGAGGAATAGGAAGAAACTGTTCTTCAACGGTTTTTGACTGCACTACTGATTTGAACTCGTTATAAACAATAACAACTTTATCAAAGCGCTTTTCAGTATATCCGCGGATGATTTCCTTTACTACATTCTGTGCATCAGGGAAAGTAAGCCTGTCAAATATATTTATCGAACGGGCATACAGGTCATAGTTCCTTTTATTGAAATAATCATATGCCTTTTTCCCTATTGGAAAAACAGTGAGATCATGGCTCTTTAAATAATCGCCATACTTTTCGTTAATTAAAGCAGTAGCCGCTTTCAGAAGATTAGTGTTAAACGAACCGCACAAGCCTCTATCGGCAGCAACCACTACAACACAGATCTTCTTTATCTCCCTTTGTTTAAGCAGGTCATTATCGAAGCTTTCAATGGTCGGAATAAGATTTCTGAGTATATCACTGATCTTCCTTGCATAAGGCCTTGCTGCAACCACATTTTGCTGAGCCTTGCGGAACTTTACAGAAGCTATCATTTTCATAGCCTTTGTAATTTTTTCAGTATTTTTGATACTGCCTATCCTGTCACGTATTTCTCTTAATGTTGCCATTTATAATTAATAGTGCAATAAATTTTATTTTACGGATACTTTGAAGTTATTTGTAAAATCTTCGAGTACCTGTTTTAATTTTGCAGTAGTATCACTGTTCAGGTCGCCTGTTGATGATATAGAATCAAGTATATCCTTATGTTTTAAGTCCATCATTTCAAGGAATTCTCTCTCGTATCTTTTAACTTCAGAAAGCGGCAGCTCATCAAGATAACCGTTAGTACCGGCAAAAATAATTACAACCTGTTTTTCAACCGGATAAGGTGAATACTGGCCCTGTTTTAAAATTTCAACAAGTCTTGCACCTCTTGTTAACTGCTGAAGTGTTGCTTTATCAAGATCTGAACCGAATTTTGTAAATGCTTCCAATGCGCGGTACTGGGCAAGGTCAAGCCTTAATGAACCTGCAACTTTTTTCATAGCTTTTATCTGCGCAGAGCTTCCCACACGCGAAACTGATATACCTACGTTAATAGCGGGACGTACACCTGAATTGAACAGGTTCGGCTCAAGATAAATCTGGCCATCAGTAATTGAAATAACGTTTGTGGGGATATATGCTGATACGTCGCCAGCTTGCGTTTCAATAATCGGCAATGCTGTTAAGCTTCCGCCGCCAAGTTCATCAGAAAGCTTTGATGCTCTTTCCAGAAGCCTTGAGTGCAGATAAAATACATCACCGGGATATGCTTCACGTCCCGGCGGCCTTCTTAAAAGAAGTGATACTTCACGGTATGCAGCAGCCTGTTTTGATAAGTCATCATAGATACATAATGCGTGCCTGCCTGAATCCCTGAAGAACTCGCCAAGTGTTGCACCTGAATACGGAGCTAAAAACTGCATTGGTGCAGGATCTGATGCTGCTGCGGTTATTACTGTTGTAAATTCCATTGCGCCTGCTTCCTGCAGCTTGGCAACTACCTGAGCTACTGTAGATTGTTTTTGCCCGATAGCAACATATATACAGAAAACCCCTTTGCCTTTCTGATTGATAATAGTATCAACCGCAACAGCGGTTTTTCCGGTCTGCCTGTCGCCGATAATAAGCTCTCTTTGTCCTCTTCCGATCGGGATCATAGAGTCAATAGCTTTAATACCTGTCTGCAGAGGTTCTTTAACCGGCTGTCTTGCGATAACGCCTAAAGCTTTCCTTTCAATCGGTGAAAATTTATCGGTTGTTATAGGGCCTTTACCGTCAACAGGCTGTCCTAAGGGATTAATAACCCTACCGATCATTGCTTCGCCAACGGGCATGGAAGCAACCCTGCCGGTCCTTCTTACTTCATCGCCTTCTTTAACAAGTGTATAATTACCAAAAAGGATACATCCAACATTATCTTCTTCAAGGTTCAATGCCATACCGAACACACCATGAGGGAATTCGATAAGCTCACTTGCCATACATTTGGTTAAACCGTAAACTCGGGCAACACCGTCGCCTATCTGCACAACGGTACCAACCTCGTATACATCTATTTCTTTTTCAAATCCTGATAATTGTTTACGAAGTATCGCAGATACTTCATCCGGTTTTACTTCAGCCATCTTATGATATATTTATATTAATTTTAATTTCTTTGTTAATTGAGTAAATTAATTATTGAAGCTTCCCATGGAAAAACGTTCTTTAAGAAGCTCGAGCTGCCTGATTATGCTGGCATCAATTATTTTGTCATCAACACTTGCAATAAATCCGCCTTTAATAGCCGGGTCTACTGTAAATGTTGCTTTTATTTCTTTTCCTGTATATAATTTAAGCTTATCGACCAATGCTTTTTTTTCTGAATCAGTAATATCTACCGCTGTCTTAACTTTTGCAAGAACAATACCCTGTTTTTCGTTTACAAGCATCTGGAAGTCATCGGCAATATCATACAACAGGTTAATCCTGTTTTTTTCACAAAGATATTCCAGGAATTTTAAAGTAAGTTTATCTACTTTACCTGAAAACATTGCTTGGAAAACATTTGTTTTCTTTTCAGCTGAAATTACAGGTGTTAAAATAAAATTTGAAAGTTCTTTTGAATTTGCAATAGACCTTTTGATATCTTCAAGATCCTGTTTAACCCTGTTGGTTGACTTGGTTTCTTCAGCAGTAAAATAAAGCGCTAAATTATATTTTCTTGCTACTTTTCTGTTGGTCATATTAAAATAATCGTTCCGCCCTGATTAATTTTGCGGTATTTTACCGATGAAGTTATCTATAATTTTTTTCTGCTTTGCTGCATCAAGGTTCTCATCTATGATCTTTCCGGCAGCCTGTACCGCCAGGTTTGCTATTTCATCTTTTAAAGAATTCATAGCAGCGACTTTTTCTCTTTCGATCTCGCTTTTTGCCTGGTTTATCATCCTGGCTGTATCATCATTGGTTTTGCTGATAAGATCATTGCGCAGTTTTTCTGCCAGCTCTTTTCCTTCAGCAATTACTTTTCTTGCATCCTCATCAGCTTTGGCAAGCAGGGCTTTGTTCTGTGTCAGGATCTTTTCAGCTTCCTGCTTTAAATATTCAGCTTTTTCTACAGAATCCTTAATACCCTGTTCCCTGTCATTTAATGATTTAAGAAGCGGACCCCATGCATACTTCTTTAATATTAAAAGAAGTATCACAAAAACTATAATTGTCCAGATAAGCAGGCCCGGTTCAACTGAAAGAAGTGTATCCTTCTTTTCATTCGGGGCACTTGAAATGAACAGCAGTATGCTGTGAAACTTTAAAAATATATAAGCTAAAGACATATTTATCCTTTAATAAAAATGGTTTATTGGTAATACTTTTGGGGATATAAACCGATGTTAACTGCACCCTGTTTCCAGAATGCAGTTAACCAATTATATCCAATTATTTACCAGCTAAGATAAAGCAGATAACGAGCGCGAAAAGTGTAACACCTTCTACCAGAGCTGCCGCGATGATCATTGTTGTTCTTACATCGCCTGTAGCTTCAGGCTGCCTGCCAATAGCTTCCATTGCTGATGCTGCGAGTCTTCCAATTCCAAGACCTGCTCCGATAACTGCAAGTCCTGCACCGATTCCAGCTGCTAATGCTGCTAAGCTCATTTGATTTGTATCCTTTCTTAAAAGATTATGAAGTTTGTAGTTTTATTATTGTTTATTATAAAAATCTGACGTTATTTCAATTTTAATGATCCTGGTGTATAGCCATTCCTATGAACAATGCTGAAAGCATTGTGAATATATATGCCTGTAATACCGCAACCAGAATTTCCAGTACATAAATAAACAGTGAAAATGCTATTGATACAGGAATTACTGCGTATCCAAGCATGAATATCAGACCAATAAGTGCATATATAACTATATGACCGGCTGTCATGTTGGCAAAAAGACGAATTGCCAATGCAAACGGTTTTGTTAACAGACCGAGGAACTCGATAATTATCATTATAGGCAAAACAAAAACCGGAACACCGGGAGGGATAAGTCCTTTAAAATACCCAATGAAACCATTATGTTTAATCCCGTGTACCTGTGTCATGAAAAAGGTAATCAAAGCCAGACCTGCTGTTACACTTATACTGCTTGTACCGGTTGACATTCCGGGAACAAGACTTATTATATTTACGAATAAAATAAAAAAGAAGAGCGTAAAGAAAAACGGCAGGTATTTATCTGCTCCGTGCCCCATAGAAGGTTTGACCACGTCATCGCGGACAAAAACCATCATCATTTCCAGGAAATTACCGAAACCTTTAGGGTGTTTTCTTTTTAAATTGGATGCTGCAGCATATGTAAATAAAATAATCATTAATACTGCTGCTATCATTAGCATCAGGATCTTCATAGAAATTGAAAGGTCCAGAGTGAAGCCCCCGATATGGACCGGTGGTATTGTGAGTACGGGTTTATCGGAAATATGGTGCATGATCCAGTTATCATCTTCATGCGCAGTCTGCTGCAGAGTGTCTATCTTTTCCTGAACTGTTAAAAAAGCAGTGAGTAATTGCATTATTATATATTCGTGATGAACTTAGTTTATTTTTCCGTTAAAACGGGATCTGTTTTATGATTTTTAGCCTGCAGCTGTTTTCTGTGCAGGAAATATATTTCAATAGAAATGAATAATGTATAAAAGAAAAAAACCGAACCAACAAGGCTTAATGAATCCAGGCTGGTAAAGTAGATAAGTAAAACCAGCAGCAGTATAACTATTATCAGTCTTATTCCCATTCCGCCGAACACCAGCACCATAAAGCTTTTTGTAGAGCGGCTGAAAGCCATAGTGTTAAGCTTAAAACCAATAAATGCATTCAGCAGGCTGATAAAATATCCGGCAATTATCGAATTTATCTGAACAGTGCTGAAATATTTGTAAACTGGGTACGAAGCTAAAACTATAACAAGCAGACTGGAATATGCTAAATATTTAAAAAATGTACTGTCTTTAAATTTGCTGTCCATTACTGCTTTTTTGATTCCTGCTTTTCCTTCAGTTCCTGTTTTGTTTTATAATTTACCGCACGGATCAGGTTTATAAATCCGCCGACTGAACCGAAAAGCACCCCTACTATTAATAAAATATTGCCCGTATTAAGCCAATTATCCAGCCAATAGCCGGCTAAAGTACAAAGAACAATTGAAACACCATATTGAAAAGCGTATTCGGCATATTGCCAACCTGAACGATATGATTTGGCAACTTTTTGCAATTCTGAAGGATTTTCAGCATTTTTTTTGTTGAAAATGCTGTTATTTTCCGCCATTTTTTGCCAAATTTTTAAGTGAATTTACAAAAATAACAAAAAATTAATCCAAAATCAATTTAGGAAATTGGAGGAAAAGGGGAGAAATATGTTAAAACTGCCTAAGAGCAGTATTGTAAAAAAAATTATTAAAATCTAAGCCACTCCCGTGGATTCACCGCAACTGAGCCCTGCCACAGCTCAAAATGCATTGACTGGCCCTCCAGAGTTTCACCGGTTTTTGCTATCACCTGGTTAAGCCTGATATTATCACCGATGTTCACATTAACTTCACTTAATGAGCTGTAAACGGTTTTGAATCCGTTTTCATGAGTTATAATAATTACTTTGCCGTAAAACGGCGTTTCACCGGTCAAAGTTACAACGCCTGAAGCTACAGCAAAAACCTTCGAACCGCGGGCAATAGAAAAATCAATACCGTTATTCATAGAAATAGCCAGGGTCTTATTATCGGAAATATTACCCCAGTTGGTAGAAATTAAACCAAGATCAACCGGAAGGTTAAGATTACCTTTTACAAGGTTCAGATCGGCAGATTCATAGTTGATCCTGTTATTCTTGCTTTCTTTGAAACTTTCTTTATTAGCCTGAAAATTATTTATAAAGTTATTTACACTCTTTAGCTGGTTTTCGTACCTGGTAATTTTACCGGCATAAATACTTGATTCGCTTTCAGAATCACTTTTCTGTTTCTTCAGTTCATTCAGTCTTCCTTCAAGAACTGCCTTATCTTTGCGCTTGGATTCAACGTAAAATCTTTGTGATGAAGTTGAAAGCGACAGCATTTTTTTCTTTTCTTCCAGTATGAATTTTTTCGCTTTAAGGTCACGCAGCTCTTTTTTCCTGTTCTGTGAAAACTTCTGAAGATACTGGTTTCTTCGCAGGTATTCATTGGGTGTTTTAGAGCTCAACAGAAGCTCCAGCTCGTAATTTTTCCCGTGTTTGTACAAATTTATTACTTTATTCCTGAAGCTTCCCTGTATTCTGTCTACTTCCTCGGCTAAATAAATTATCATATTAGTTTCTATTGCAATCTGGTCAGGGGTCATATAGGATTCATTTTCATAATTTTTAAGAAAAGTATTCAGCGAATTTACAGCTGATTCCACACTGTCAATCTGCTGGCTGATAAAAGCAGTTCTTGATGTAATTTTTGAAATACTGTTCCTGCTTTCATTAATGTTCTTTTCAATATATTCAGCCTGTTTCCTTTTATCCTGTAAAATTTCCTCAAATGCTGCACCACTGATTAATATCAGGATGAAAAATGCACAAAAATATCTTAATAATTTTTCAGTCATTAAAAATTAGCTCACAGGTTTTACCAATTGATTATTTTAGCAGATTTCGGGATCTTTACAGTAAATTTAAGATCAGTTTTATTGAAATTTTTATTCAGGTAATCTACCCATACCGACTGCTTCTTCTCCGGGTTGTTTATCCTGATATTTGCCGGAAAATAAAATCTTTTTCCGGATGCAAGCTCTTCAAAATAATTATTATAATTTACCTCAACAATTGTTTTTTTGTTTTTATCAAGCTTATTATACCTGTATACTGTATATAATACCGGGTCTATAAAATATTTCATTGAACCGCTGCCTTCGGGGGTGGAAATTGTGTAAAATCCATTTTCACTTTCAGCATAATTTGAATCATTCGGTTCATTATTAAGCAAAAAACCGCCGCTGAACCCGCTTAAAAGCTCATCAAATGTCACTTTAATTCTCAGTACTGCACCTATATTTATATCGGTGGTTGGCCCGGTGATAGCCTTATTTTCCTGTACATTATAATAAATAAAATCTGTTCGTGTTATAAGTGCCTGCGCTATGGAAATTCCGAAAGGACCGTCTATTTTTACAAAAACAGAATCAGGCTTTTTAATCCTTACTTCGATCCATCCCTGGCCGGACTGCTCAGGGGAATCAAATGCAATATTCCCCGATGCTTCCATTGTTTCAATGACAACAGAATTGCTGTTTACTTTTTCTTTTATTTCTTTTACAGGAATTTTATCCGCATCATTTCCTCCTGAACCGGAACAGGCTGCGATAAAAAAAGAAACGAATAAGTACAATATAGACGAAATCGAAGGTTTAATTTTTGTTCATTTCCTCTCTAAATCTGTTTAAAATATTTTTTGAAAACACACTTGATTTATCCGTCATTCTTTCAGGGTGCCATTGCACAGCCATAAGAAATGGTTTATTCACTTTGTCCTGCCATTCAACTGCTTCAATAATTCCGTCACCGGCTTTTGCAGAAACTATCAATCCTTCTCCTAAACGGTCGATTGCCTGGTGATGAGAGCTGTTTACGCTGCCTTCGCCTACACCTGTGATTTCGTGAAGAAGTGTCCCGGGTTTAACAGTTATACCGTGATACCTGTCTTCAGAATCTGAAATTTTTCTGTGATTGGTTTTCCTTACTGTTTCAATATCATTTATCAGGCTGCCGTTAAGCCTGCAGTTCAGCAGCTGTAAACCGCGGCAAATTCCCAGAACTGGATAATTATTGCTTAATGCATGATCCAGAAGCTTAAATTCAAAACCATCCCTGGCCGGTATATATTCATCACGGTTTTTACCGTCTTCCCAGTCATTGTAAAATTCAGGGAAAATATCCGCTCCGCCGGTTAAAATAATTGATGAACATTTCTTAATATCATCAAAATTGTTCTTTTCCCAGTCAAGAACTATATAAGGCAGATCGTTTTCTTCCAGCCAGCCGGAATAATTATGAAACTTACTGTTACTTCTTGTTAAACCTATAATTTTACCGCCTTTTACCATCGCAGATCAATCAGATTTTAATAAGTTATCTATTTCGCTGAATAAGTACTCACCATTGCTGTTAATTTGCATTTTTATTTTTGCAAAATAAAGTGGAAAGTTGAATAACAGGTTCTTGTAAGTATTTTCACTTTTAGCATTCTGAACCAGTTCAGAATTTAACAGCCTCACATAATCTTTTTGCGTTGTAAGAATGTGGCTTGAACGGTGATCTTTGAAAGCTAACATTATCTTATCCAGGTCTTCGTTAGTATAATTATAATGGTCGGGAAAAACCAAAAATTGATCGGTTTTAATTTTAAGTTCATCAATTAGCATTTTAAAAGAACCCGGTTCTCCGATTCCGCAAAATACTACAGCGCTTTTAATTTCTCCGGTTCCAATAACCGTTTTATTATTCCTGAATGAATCAAACTTATAACTGCAAATTACCTGCGGCTTGTTCTTTCGGTTTTCGTTCACAGGATCCTTTAAAAACTTATTGTTTACAACTATTAAATCTGCTCTTTTAAAATTTTTTAATGGTTCTCTAAGGTAACCTGCCGGAATCAGATGTTTGCTGCTGTTTGGATTAACGATAACTATATCCAGGTCACGGAATAATTTCCTGTGCTGAAATCCGTCATCAATTATAATTACTTCAGGCTTGAATTTAGTTGCAGCAAATTTGGCCGTTTTGGTTTTATTATCACCAACAACCAACAGTCCTCCTTCCAGCCCTTTTGATGAAAGATTTTCCAGGAGCATTAAAGCTTCATCCCCTAAATTTTCTGTATTCAGCTCATGTTTATCATTTTTAAAACCGGTTTCAACTACTTTTATATCATCAGATTCTCTCTTATATCCCTTGCTGACTATTATCACAAATTTACCTTTGTTTAAAAGATATTCAGTAAGAAGTTCCACAAATGGTGTTTTCCCCGTACCGCCGGCAGCAATATTGCCTACTGAAATGATTTTCGGGGTCAGTACCTTAGCTTTAAAAATACCGGAACTATACAAAAAGTTTCTGACTGATACGGCAATCCTGAAAAGCCAGCTTACAGGCAATAGAAATATTTTCATATTCCTGCAGCCTCCTTTACCAGCTTTGCAGCATTCCGGGAGGCATTCCCGGAACCAAGTATTTCCCAAACATGCTTCAGGTCTTCGGAAATTTTTTGACGGTAACTTTTATCATTTAATATTTTTAAGGCTTCATCTGCCAGATTTTGCGGTGTGAAATCATTTTGTATGAATTCTTTTACGGCTTCTTTTTTAAGCAGCAGGTTAGCAATGCCCAGCTTATCCACTTTAACGACCGGTTTTAAAAGGTAATAATTCAGCGGAAATGTTTTATAAAAGATAAGATACGGGGTACCAATCAGTGTGCACTCCATAGTTGATGTCCCCGCTTTTGTCATTACAAGGTCACTGTTCAGAATTAACCTGTACGGATTTTCTTCAGTTACATTATAGCCGGATAATTCTGATTTAAAAGCAGAAATATGTTTATTCATACCCGGGGCTGAGCTTATGTTCACTATAATATCGGCATTTTTCCCGATAATTTTTAAAGCCTCAATTATTACCGGTAAATGCTGTTTAACTTCATCTTTTCTGCTGCCGGGCAGGATAGTAATTATTTTTTTATTTCCAGTATGAGGGATTTTAGCATTATTTTCCTTGAATTCTTTTATTCTGTCTATCAAAGGATGGCCGGTAAATTCAGCTTTTATATCAAATTTTTTATAGAAATCAACTTCAAAAGGGAATACGACCATCATCAGGTCAATATTTTTTTTGACTTTCCGGACACGTTTTTCATGCCATGCCCAAAGCTGCGGAGATATATAATAAATGATTTTTTTATTATAGTAAGGCCTTATTTCCTCGGCTAATCTCAGGTTGAAACCGGGGTAATCAATAAGTATCACTGCATCGGGTTTAGATTTTTTGATGTATCCGGCCGAATTTTTAAGTGCATTCCTGAAAAATGAATATTTCTTTATTACTTCGGCAAATCCTACAGTTGCAAGATCTTTTACATGATACAAAACATTCAGTCCTTCAGCTTTCATTAAATCGCCCCCAGGACCGTTGAAAATTAATTCAGTACCGGGAGACTGAAGCTTAAGCTCTTTCATCAAAGATGATGCATGCAAATCTCCCGAGGCTTCGCCTGCAGAAATAAAAATTGAAGCAGATTTCAGGCCCGGCGTATTCATTAAATTTTACTGGTTAATGAGGAAATATATAAGTACAATCATCAACATACTTACAAAAATAGACTGGAATGTTCTTTTTTCGGAAATGTATGCAGCTTTAATATCTTTATTGATTTTTGACTGTTTGTTCTCATCATATGCAGTAAACTTTGGCAGGAACCTGTTTACATTTTCGAAATAATGAGTATATTTTTCCCCGAAGAGTTCTTTTAACTGTTTTTCTTCCTCAAGAATTATAAAGTAATACTGAAAAATAAAATACAATATACTTAAGACCTGAAGATAGGGGACAAGTGAATTGGACATAACGCTTACACCAAAATACATAAAAATATTTCCGATATAAAGCGGGTTCCTTACAAAAGCAAATGGTCCCTGGGTAACCAGGTTAGAAGCTCCGGGTTTCCCGGTGGTCCTTGTTTCGCTTCCGGCATACGATACTCCCCAAAAACGGAATATTTCGCCTGTCAGCACAAACACAGCACCGGCAGCAATTGTTGTAATTGTCGGGCGCGCATAAAGCAGCATAGGTATAAGAAAGGGGATTGGTGTATAAGATCTGTATTTAAAGAAAAATTGTCCTAATGTCATTAATATGTTTAAATTTATTTTAACCTCTTAAAAAAACTTCCCTGCGTTTTTGCCTTGCAGCATCTCTGTGTTTCAATTTTTTGGAGCTAAGCAGCTTTTCAATTTTTTTCCTGATATCACCGAAAGTCTGGTACTCCTGGTATGTTATGTTATGTTTCCAGCAGTATGATGCAAGTGATTTTTTTGCAAAAACTATATCAGCATAATTAACAACACAGGCATCAGAAAATCCATCGCCGATAAAAACAGAAATTTCGTCATCAGCTGTATGGTTCATCAGAATATTTCTTTTGCTTGTGCCGCATTTTGTGCAGTCTGAATCTGAATAAGGAAATTCCAGCCCAAGTTTCGTTTTATTTTCCAAAAATACCAGTTTATTAGAATAAAACGGTATATTTAAACCATAGTTTTTAAGAATTCTGCTGATATAATAATCCATACCTTCACTTAAAATTATAAAGGGAATGCTGTTTAGAGTGCAGAATTCATAAAAACTTACAAACTGCGGGTCAAGCCTTTGGGAATCAATAATTCTGTTGAATACATCCAGGTCAAAATCTTCAATTAAACTGCACTCAGCCAGAAAACATTCACGCGCTCCAATTTTCTGCTCTTCAAAGCTTGATATAACCTCAGCCCATTTATTCTTATCTTTGATAAATTTTTCACCCATTTCGATCCATGTATCAAATAAGGTGATTGTACCGTCAAAATCGCTGAAAATTTTTAATTTAGGCTCATTCAATATAATTTAACGAATTTTAAAAATACTTTTAATAGATTGTTATTTCAAGGTATCAATAAATAGTATATAATAAAAATGGCAGCTTTTGGCTGCCATAATTTTCAGTATTTTATATTTTTTTAAGCTACTTTTGTGCTTAAATAAGATGTCGTCTTGTATGCATTTACCAGGTTTTCAGACTTTATTTCAATATCAAAGTTGTTAAACTCTGTAAATGTTTTAATACAGTTATCTTCTTCCAGGCTTAATAATGAATCCAGGCATTTCCTGTATTTGTTCAGATACAGTTTTGCTTCTTCAGTTTTACCTGCTGAAAGATATGATTCATGTCCTAGATTATAAATCCTGCTGAGATCTTTTAATGAATTTCTTTTATCCGCAAGTTTTTCAGCCATATCAAGATATTCCTGAGTTTTTTCGAGGTCAAGGAATTTGCTGTATAATTTTGCCATTCCCAGATAACTCCTGGTTTCATTTAATTCATCATCAATTTCAGTAGCCATCTCCAGGCATTCATTAAAGTATTTACGTGCTGAAGAAAAATCATTCATTTCAAAATACAGTTCACCGGTTTCACATAAAGTATGAGCAACACTGCTTTTATCTTTAATACCATTATAATATTTCAAAGCCCTGTTCATATATTTCATCGCTTCCGGAAAACATTTCATCTTCATGTAGGTTTTACCAAGGTTGCTGAATACCTGTGACTCTCCCTGGATATCACCGAATTTATTCATTATAATGGATGCTTCACTTAAATAAGTAATAGCATTAGTATAGTCACCCATATACTGGTATGTTCTTCCAATATTAGCAGTAGTATAGCTGGCTTCTATGATTTTTCCCTCATGTTCTTCAGATTTTAATGCTGAGAAGAAATATTTTAATGCAGCTTCATAATTTCCTATTTCAAGATACACAATACCTATATTGTTATATAAATAATACGGGATCTGTTTTTTATGACTGATGTGAAGAGATAAGCTCTGAATATAATTTTTAAGAGCATAGTCATAATCGCCTTTCTGCTGGTGTGCAAGACCCCTGTTAGAAAGAACGGTAGCTTCAAATGCAGTATCTCCGATACTTTCAAGAAGAAACACGCAATCATCAAAATTCTGAATAGCAGCCGTAAAATTCCCGGAATTTAAATATGCATTTGCAATAGAATTAAGTGTGCGGGATTCACCGGTCAGGTCTCCTGTTTGACGGTAAATAGCCAGCGAGAGTGAAAAATATTCTATAGCTGCTTCAAAATCGGATGAAAGCCTGCTGCAGATACCTGCATTAAGATATGCTTTGGCAAGGCCGCTATTATAACCAACAGCCTTAGCCGCAGATATGGCACGGTAACAAATTTCCATAGCCCGGGCAATATCTGTCTGTCTGGCATTTTCACATTCCCTGTTAAGGCTGTTAATGCTTTCTGCCGTTATATTCTTGTTAAGAATTGTATCCATTTTCTTTATAGACAAAATATTTATTGGTTATAGAAATAATTATTTAATTAAATTCATTTTTTTAACTGACCTGAATCCATCAGAAGTTGTTAGTTCATAAAAATATATCCCTGATGAAAGCTTTGCAGCGTTAAAAGTGATTTTGTGTCTGCCTGATGAAAGATTTTGATTTATAAGTACATCTACCTGTTTACCAAGAATGTCATAAATAACCATTTTTACTAAAGCAGAATTAGGCAGGCTGAAATCTATTGTAGTAGTAGGATTAAACGGGTTCGGATAATTCTGGTTTAAGCTGAAGTTGACAGGAATATTTACCAGAGAGCTTAATTCACTGGAAGTACCCCAGTTTAAATTTTGAGTAACAATTGATGAATTACCTGAACTGTTTTCGAATATTAACTCGCTGTAACCGGTTATGCAAACTACATTGTCTAAAATTGCAAGGTCAGTAGCAATATCGTCAGAATAGCCGGTCATTGAAAATCTGCTGGCATTTGTCTGTTCGCCTGTTGTTATATCGTACTTAACGGTAGCATAATCGTGGTTATATTCAGTTCCCCAGCTGGCACCTGTTACAACAATGCTTTTTATCCCGTTATTAACTACAATACCTATTGCATTTGCATAATCTTCGCCGTTTCCTGTTCCGTTATATTCTGCAACCCACTGCTGTGAACCCTCTGAATCATACTTTACAGTTAAATAATTCTGGTTGAAATCTGCAGCTGTAGTGTAACCTCCGATAAAAATTGAACCATCTGTATCAACAACTATGCCCCATGCCCTGTCTTCTTCATTCCCTGTGCCGTTATAAACTGCTTCCCATAACAAAGTGCCGGAAGAATTGAGCTTAAGTGTTAATGCATCTGTATTTTGCATACTGCTGTTAATAGTTGTATGGCCTGAAATGTATATGTTATCGGTTTCATCTACTACTATTCCCCATGCTTTATCTTCTTCGTTGTAATTGTTATTATTATAAGTTGTTGACCAGATAAGCAAACCGGAAGAATTATATTTATTTACAATAATATCATCACCGTTATACTGGGTCTGTACAAATCCTGTAATGCAGATATTACCTGAACGATCCACAACAATCCCATGACCTTCTGCATTGTAATTGTATGCACCGTCTTCTAACCGTGTCCACTTTCTGTAACCGTCTTTATCGTATTTGGAAATAATGATATCTTTTCCGCCGTCTGAGCCTGTTCCGTATCCGGTAATGTAAATATTACAGAATTCATCAAGCGATATGCTCAAAGCCCGGTCTTCCCGGTATGAACCGGTGATCCCGTATGTTTTAGCCCAAAGCAGGCTGCCATCTGCACTGTATTTAAGTAATATTACATCATAATATTTGAAAGTTACCGATGCATACCCTGTAACGTAAACATTTCCCAGTGCATCAGTTGTTACAGCAGTTCCTTCATCATCTGCATTTGCAGAACCGTTGTAAGTTCTCACCCATGCTGTATCTCCTGATGAATTGTATTTTATGGTTACAATATCCTTTGATGACCAGCTGAATTCATTTACAAATCCGGTAACATAACAGTTACCGTTTAAATCAACAGTATTGGAGTTTCCTTTAGCTACTGCAAAAGGAAGGTCTCCTTCCGGAGTTGGAGTATAAATGCTGTTCCATTGTGTATACCCGGTTGATATCAGTAATAAAATCAGTATTATCGTGGTTTTCATTGTAGTAAAAAAATTAGTTTTAATTTCATTAATGCAAGATAATATAAAGCGATTATTTTTTGTTTCATTTGTATAGTTAGAAGTTTATTATTACCCTATACACGGTATAAATCCGGCTTAAAATTGTTGATAATACAAAAATTTTGAAGTTTTTAAATTAATAAACGTTGTAAATTTCTTTACTTGTTCTACTAGGTAACAATAGGGATTTAGGGTATTTGATATACCATAAATACGGTAAACATACCGTGATTTAGTGATTATTCTTGTAAGTGGAAATATTGCAGCAAATAAAAAAGGGAATAAGTAAACTTAATCCCTTTTAATTGTCAAGCGGAGGTAATCACTTAACATTTGTTAATGAGGCAATATTAAATTAAAATCAGAGGAAATGATTTTTGAAAATTAAAAATTTAAGTAATAATTATAACTTAGAACAGCTAAAACTGCTAAATTCAGCAATAACAGAACTGTCGTAATTTTTTCCTGGGTTTTTATTTCAAAATAATACATTTTTTTTCCTTTCAATAATATTAAGACGCCGACAACTAACAAAAGGTTGCATTTATATTATTGTTTATATAATTTGCATTTGCTCTCAAAAATTAAATTTTATAAAAAGGAGGATTAATGCCTAAGATCGTTCATTTTGAGATTGTAACCAATGAGCTTGACAAGCTGAGAAAATTTTATGAATCTGTATTTGATTGGAAATTTAACCGGTTTGCCGATCACGATTACTGGCTTATTTCAGCCGGTGATGAAAAGGACCCGGGAATTAACGGCGGATTCGTTAAAAGCAAAGGTGAACCTGTAATTGTAAATACTATCGATGTAGATAATCTGGATAATTATATTAAAAAAGTAAATGATAACGGGGGAAAAATTGTAGTTGAAAAACAGGCTGTTCCGGGAGTTGGATGGCTGTGTTATTTTAAAGATACAGAAGGTAATTTATTTGGAATGATGCAAACTGACCGAAATGCAGTGTGATTTTTTTAGTGAAAATTCATCCGGTGATTTAACTTCACCGGATGAATTTAATTTAAAATTAATTGATTTCCAAAAGCTCAACATCGAATATTAATGTTGCATTTGGAGGTATTACCCCGCCGGCTCCGCGTGAACCGTATCCAAGCTGCGGTGGAATAATCAGTTTGCGTTTACCGCCTTTTTTCATTGATAATATTCCTTCATCCCAACCTTTTATTACCTGTCCTACTCCAATTTTAAATACTAAAGGCTGGTTTCTGTCTCTGGAACTGTCAAATTTAGTTCCATCTTCAAGAGTGCCGGTATAGTGAACAGAAATTGTTTGTCCGGCAGCAGGCGATTCACCCGAACCAATTACTTCATCCACATATTTTAATCCGGACTCTGTTGTATTTTCTTTACCTGTCATGTCTTTTTCGCATCCTCCTGTAAATGCTGTAAATATTAATATGATTAAAGATAAGAATATTTTTTTCATTTTCTGAATGTTTATTTAATATTCCAATTTTGTTTTAGCTATAAATTCAACGAGTAGCTCGACTGTCTGGTCGATATCTTTTAAGCTTAATGTTTCGACAGACGAATGTAAATACCTTGTTGCAACGGATACAACACCGATAGCTACACCGCCCCTGGATTGTGAAATTGGGTCAGCGTCAGTCCATGTATGTCCATAGTCAACATCCATCTGATGCTTGATTTTTTTCCTTTTGGCTGCTGCAATAAGTTCATCAGCCAGCCTGTTATTGCTTCTTACACCCCTGGTAATTACAGGTCCAAAACCAAGCTTTGTTACTCCGAATTTTTCTTTCGGAATTTCAGGCTGGTCAGAACAGGGGATCACATCAATAGCAATTGCAGCATTGGGCTTGTAATTATACGCTGGATTTCCGGCACCCCATACACCGGTCTCTTCCTGGACTGACGAAACACCGTATACAGTATGCTTCAGGTTTTTAACTTTCGTCAGTTTTCTCAATGTTTCAGCAACAATATAAATTCCGATCCTGTTATCCCAGCATCTTGAAGTTGCTGTACCGTTTGTCATTTCTTCAAAATCACCGCCGAATATTACCGGGTCTCCGATTGAAACGTATTTTTCTGCATCTTTCCTGTTCTTAGCTCCTATATCCAGCCATATATCATGCATTTCAAGTTTTTTATCTCTTTGTGCCTGGGTTAACAGGTGAAGCGATGTTCTGCCAATCACAGCAGTTATTATCCCTTTTGAAGTTAATATCCTTGCTCTGTGTGAAGCCAGAATAGTCGGGTCAACTCCGCCAATAGGGCGTACATAAATAAATCCTTCATCATTTATGTAATTAATAATTAATCCTACCTCATCAGAATGTCCGACAACCATAACTGAACGTTCTTTACCGGGATTATGAACAGCAGTCAGGTTTCCGTGTACATCTTTTTTTATTAAAGGGCAGAATTTTTCTACTTCTTCCTTCCATATTTTTTGAACGGGTTCTTCAAATCCTGATGGGGCAGGTGTGTTTGCCAGTTTTACAAGAAACTGTTTTTGTTCGTTTGTCATATCAGTAGTATTTAATAAGCTTTTTTATAAATTTGATTAAGAGGGCAGTTGTGAAGATAAAAACTTTTTTATGATGCTATTTTCTGATCATTGAATTTTACATTCACAATTGTTGAAATTCCCTGTTCAGCCATTGTTACGCCGTACATAGAATCAGCCGCTTCCATTGTGCGTTTATTATGTGTAACTATAATAAACTGAGTTTCTTCAGCAAATTTCCTGATTATTTTTATAAAACGGTCTATATTGGCATCATCAAGCGGTGCATCAACCTCATCAAGTATGCAGAACGGCGATGGTTTTACCTGGTAAATTGCAAAAAGCAGCGCAATAGCAGTAAGTGTTTTTTCACCGCCTGAAAGCAGATCTATTAACTGAGGCCTTTTACCGCGTGGTTTTGCAATTATATCTATTTTTGCATCAAGAGGGTCTGGATTCTCAGGGTCTATCACAAGCTTCAGGTCAGCTTCATCACCTTCAAGGAATAATTCCCTGAAAATTGACATAAAATTCTGCCTTATCTGTTCGAAAGTATCTGTGAATTTATTCTGTGCAGTTTTATTTATTTCATCAATTAAATTAATTAAATCCTGCTCTGCTTTTACAAGGTCATTTCGTTCTTCAGTCAGCTTTTCCAGTTCCCGTTTTTCTTCTTCGTATAAGTTTAATTCCAGCTGTCCTGAGCCTCCTAAATTTCGCAGCTTGTTCCGCAGCCTGTCAACTTCTGCTTTTGCCCTTACCAGGTCGAAAATTTCTGAATCTTCAAATTTTGTATATTCTATATCAATTTCATATTCTTCTTTTACCCTGTCTTTATGTTCCTTTATTTCAAGCCTGTCTTTGGTAAGCTTCATTTCATTTTTATGAATGAAATCAATGATATTATCCCTAGTATTTCTCAGTTCTTTCTGTTCATTCTCAACTTTATCAACTAATGAGCGCTTCACCTCATATTCACTTCTTATAAGCGTGAAGTCTGATTCAATTCCTGCTTTTTCTATTTCAAGCAGCTTTAACTTAGGCTTCAGACCGTTAATGGTATTATCTGGATTATATGTTTCAATCTCAGACTGTAATCTTTTGATTTCAGTTTCATATTCATTGCATTCAAGCGCTCTTGCTTCTATACTGCTTTTCCTGGACCTAATGCTTTCTTCAGTCCTGATATGTTCATTATCCAGGTTTGAAAGCTCTGCTTTAAGCTTGGTTATTTCTATATTAAAGCTGTTGTATTCTTCTCTTTGTGAAGTAAGCTCATCGGCAAGATTTTCAAGCTCTGTAGTAAAATGTTCAAGCTCTTTTTCGCGCTGGTATTTTACGTTTTCAGCAGATTCAATTTCCTTAATCAGCTCATCCATTTTGTCTGAAAGCTCTTTATTGGATGCATTCAGCTCGTCATTTTCTTCCTTATAATGGCTGATCAGTTTGTTGGTTTCAGATTTTTTATACTGTATCTGCTGCAGCTTGTTTTCTGCATTAAGAACCTGGGAACGTTTTTCCTGAATTTTCTGCTGCTTTATTTCTGTATCAATTGCAGCAAAGCTGCTTTTTAATTGGGAAAGCTTAACAGTATCATTTTCAATAGCAGATTCAATTTCTTTGATCTGGCTTTCAAGCGCGGCAATCATTTTTTCCCTGCCTAATTTAAGGGTTTCTTCATTGGTTTTGCTGCCTGCCCTTAAAAAACTGCTGGTTATAATATCGCCATCTAAAGTAATAAATTTTATAAAGTTATCTTTAGAAAGCTTGCGCGCAATATCAATATTTTCAACAATAACAAATTCATCCAGCAGATATTTATAAAGCAGCAGGTATTCATCACTGCACTTTATAAACCTGTCCGCCCAGCCGTAAACACCTTCATGATTAAGTATTTCAGGGAATTCTTCCTGGAAAATATTCAGTGTTGTATCATACAGCCTGTCTTTAATTATAAAGGTTACTTTGCCTTTTTGATCTTTGGTTAAAATTTTAATATAATTTTCTGCAGCATCCAGGTTATTCACAACAAGGTAATTGGAAATTTCTCCCAGTGCAGTTTCAATTGCAACTTTAAATTTATCTTCTACTTCCAGCTTATCAATTACTACAAAACCGCTCTTTTCGTTTTTTTCCTTTACAAGGTATTTTATACCTTCTGAATAATCATCAAAATTTTCAAGCAGGTTTTTCTGGAATTCAATTTTGCTTTTAAGCTTATCAGCTTCATGCTGCCTGTAGATAATTTCTTTTTCCAGCTTTTGCAGTTCATCCCTTAAATTATCTTTTTCTTTTTTCTGCCCGTTGAATTCAGCTGACATTTTTGAAAGCTCATCTTTTAAAATGCCTGATTCATTTTCAGCTTCACGTAACGATGCATCAAATTCTGATACTTTATTGATATTTACAATATTCTCATCTGCAAGCTTGCTGCAGCGGGATATCTGGTCTTCAAGCTTATTTTTAATTATCTCATAATCCGAGCGTTTTTCCTGCAGAACTTTAGCAGATGCAGCATGTTTCCCCGTCAGGTCTTTAAGCTCTTCTTTGCTTGATTTAACCTTTATTTCTGTATCATCCAGGCTGGATTTTTTGGTCCTGCGTGAATCTTCCATAAGGGAAATTGTATTTTTTAATACTACAATTTTATCTTCAATCTCGGTTTTCCTTTCAGAAAGCCTCTGAATTTCACTTTCAATTTCAATTTTTTCACGTTTAAAGCGGTCAATATTTTCTTCAAGATACTTTATTCGCTGTTCGGCAATTGAAATTGCAGTCTGAACCTCATTTATATTCAGGTTTATTTTATTAAGCTTATCCCTGGATTCATTTAAGCCGGATTCAGTTACAGATAATTCAGATTTATACTTATCAATTATACTTTCGTTTTCATTCAGCCTTACCTGCAGCTTTTCGCGATCAGTTTCCCTGGTTTTAAGCTCTTCCTCAATATTCTTGGTTTCATCCAGCAGCCTGGAAAGCGCACGGGTATGGTATTCTATCTCAATTTCCTTAAGTTTTATGCTTACTTCTTTTGCTTCCTGCTGTTTCTGCGCTATTCTTTCATATGCATTTACAGTACGCTGCCGGTTCCTTATTTCAATATTGGCTTCGTTAATATTTTCACGGGCAACTTCTAGCTTATACAATGCTTCGCGCCTGCGCTCCTTGTATTTTGTAATACCGGCAGCTTCTTCAAACAGCTTGCGCCTGTCCTGCGTGCGGTGAGAAAGTATTTCATTCACCATTTTAAGCTCAATTACGCTGTAAGCATCACTGCCCATACCGGTATCCATAAACAGGGCGGTTATATCCTTTAAGCGGCAGTTAACGCCGTTAAGCATATAATTGCTTGCGCCATCGCGGAAACATCTGCGTGTAATTTTTATTTCTGTATATTCACTCGGCAGGATGCCTTTTGTGTTTTGTACTGTAAGGGATACTTCTGCATACCCAAGGGGTTTCCTGTTCTTGGTCCCGTTGAAGATAACATTTTCCATTGTAGAGCTGCGCAGAACACTGGCTTTTTGTTCACCAATAGCCCACCGGACAGCATCAACAATATTTGTTTTGCCGCAGCCGTTAGGTCCAACAATGGCAGTCATTCCTGAATCAAAATCAACTGCAATTTTATCAGCAAACGACTTAAACCCGATAATTTCAAGTTTACTTAGATACAATAAAAATTAACCTAGTTTTTGGTCAATTTTCAATATTATCAGCAAGTTAAAAGACCCTTACAAATATAATTAAAAATTGTATAAAATTGTTAAAAATTCATTAAAACTTCAGGAATAATAAAACAAGCCTGAAGTAATCAAAAATATACCTGCTGGTATTAAGGTAAAATACTGTTCCGCCTCCAAGCAGCACAATTGTGAGGATACCGTATGCATATACTTTAATAAAAAATGTATCAAATAGCATATGTGTTCCCTTAAGTATTCTGTATATTGAAAGCAGGTATAAAAACCCGGCAGCAATTAAACCAATAATTACAAAATCAGTATTTGTCTGCAGTATCCTGATATAAAATGTACCTAAAGCCAAAAGCAGGATAGTCGGAAGTAATCCCCATACAGTTACTGTGTAAATATTGTTAAATCCAACCCTGTACTTCATTGTAAGTGAAAACAGCCAGATAATTATTGTTATAAAGAATATTTTAATAAATGAAATTGCTGCAAGAACCGAAGTGAGCTTTACCGGGTTTGTTATGAACTCATCAGCATAAATTTTAACTGTGTCACTGGAAATAATAAGTGATAGCATTATATCAAGCAGCTGGCTTTCTTTCCAGAAATAAAGAAGGTTTGCAAAGAACAAACCGCTTCCAATGGAAAGTATAACAGCCAACAGGATATTGTGGAAAGTAGGTATCAGGTTCTGCTCTCTTATATCGGTATAAAAAATAAACGGCCTGAACAATGCTCTCCATACATTTTCCCTGAACCTCCTGACGCTGTTAGTCAGGTAAATGAACAGGATAAATGTAATTAAACCGGTAAAAACAAAAACCAGCGGAGCTTCTTTTGTAAAAGTACCTATATTAAGATTGGGAATATCTTCATCCAGAAATTCTTTCCTTAAAATGATAGCCGGCGGTCTTTGCTCCCTGTATAATGTATACAGGCCGCTTGTCCGCATATACTGGTTTGTAAGGTCTTTGTATTTAAGGTTCGGGATATCAGAATTCCAGTCAGTGAATGAATGGAAAAATCCGCCCATTATTGCTGTATTCTTGCTTATCTTTATAAAATCAACAATATATTTGGATTGTGCTTCCAGGGAGTTCGGGTCACTGTAGCCGGCAGTATTACCGGGATTAATAATTTTCCCGTAATTTGCAATGAATAATTTTTCCTTTTTCAGCTTAATATCCGCAGCTGCATTTTTAAGCAGATTCAGGTCATTATCATAATAGTTTATCCCGACAAGATCAACCAGGTCACGGCATATATCGTCATAATAATTCCGTGTGGAATAATATAACATTCTTTTATCAAGCTCCCTTGCAGCTGAAACCATTCTTTTAACGTAATTTTTTCCGGCTTCAGAAGTTACATCAAAATCGTTTCCAATACCGAAAGCAAATATGCAGGGATTGTTTTTATGCGAAAGGATCATTTCATTAAGCTGGTTTTCTGCAAGCTGCAGAAAGTTTTCCGTTTCCAGTATTGAAGAAGGAACTGTATATACCGGAAGCTCTTCCATCAGCAGAAGACCCATTTTATTGCAAATATCAACCAGGTATGCACTGGCAGGCCTGCCGTATACTTTTATAATATTGCATCCCAGTGATTTTAAAAGCTTAACATCGCGTTCAATATCACTGTATGAAGCACATAGTCCTGTTGCGCCGAATTCTTCAATGTAATTTATCCCTTTAAATCTGAATTCGGCATTGTTCATCATTAAAGTACCCTGTTTCCTAACAAGCTCGTAAATACCGAAATCTGTCTGGTATATATCAACAATATTTTCACCATTCAGAATTGTGACTTTAAGTTTATACAGGTAGGGGTATTCCGGCGACCAGTAAACCGGGCCGTTTAAAGTAAATTCATTTACAGCAGAAATTGTAGAATGGGAAGAAATACTGAATTCAGTAAAGCTGCTTGATGCTTTTACCGTGCCAGAGCTGTCCAGAAGTTCGGTTTTAACTGATAACTTTTTATCCGGTGATATATAACGATCAGCATCGGTTGCAGTAATGGTTATAACATTTTTCAGGTCTGCATTAAAATTAATATCAATTTCAGACTGAACGTTTGTGCTTTTAATATAAATTTTGGGGACTGCTACAATATAAATATCCCTGTATATGCCGCCGTAATTTTTCGGGTAATTAGAAGTATATTTTAAGGGTATAGTTCTGGATGCATCAAGGTTATTATCAATTTTAATTTCAATATTGTTATCTGAATCTTTTATTAACCCGTCGGGAATTGCAGCTGAAAAAGGGGTAAAGCCGCCTTCATGCTTTATGATAAAGCTTCCGTTTATTTTTATTTCAGCCTGGTAATTTATACCATCTGCATAAAGTACATAATTGTATTCATTGGGTGATTCTATACCGGTGCTGAAATTTCTTGATAATGCTGCTTTACCTTTAAAATCATAGCAGAAGGGGACATTGACCTCAGAAATATTTATATCCGGCGAAGAAAACCGCCATTTACCGTTTAAATTTATTAGCTTCCTGTATTCATTTTGCAGGTTGATCTTGAAAACTTCAGGTATTTCATAAGAATTCCTTTCAAAAATCCGGTATTGAGCAGAAAGCTCTGCGCAAAATATTATACTTAACCAGAAAATTAACTTAAATAAATAAGCCGGTGCTTTATACAATAGTTCTGAAGAAAAATTTCGGGGAAATTTAAAATATCCCGCAAATATATTAAAAATATGCAGTAAAATAAAGGTAAATCTGCTGTTTTGGTTATGTTTATAAAAACTTACTTTGTTCTTCGGGTGTCGGTATTCTGCAGGTGTTTTTTTTACCAAACCAGGTGTACCTGTATTTGGCAATTATATCATATACAAAGTTTCTGATAAAAGGAGGAATTAATAACAGCGGGTAAAACAAAATATATGGAAATCCAATATACCGTGTAAGTCTGAGTGCTGCTGTTGATTTTTTGTAATATTTGCTGCCTTCAATAAGAATAAATGATTCAATCAATTCCGGATCGATACCGAGTTTCTGCTGCAGCTTTATTCCCGCATCTGACTGCAGCGCAGCGAAACGGAATATATTTTTTTATCATGCCTGATAAAAAAAATCGACGGCACCGCTGCAAAGATTGCAGATGCCGTCAAATAAAATTATTTTGTAATCGCTGCTCAAAATATAAAAATTAAATAAGTAACCCGCTACAAAGTCAGCCTGTAATATTCCCAGTTTGAAAGCGGTGTAGCGCCTATCTTATTGTAAAATGCAATTGCATCAATATTCCAGTCCAGAACGGCCCATTCAACCCTGCCGCATCCCCTGTCATTTGCAATTTCTATCAGCCTGTCAAAAAACAGCTTGCCAATACCTGTATTGCGCCTGCTTTGAGTAATGAATATATCTTCAAGGAATAATGTTTTCTTTGCAAGAAATGAAGAGTATGATTCAAAATAAATTGCGTAACCAAGTATTTCTTTTCCTTCTTTTGCAACCAGCATATTAATCAGCGGTTTTTTCCCAAACGTATCTTTAAAAAATCTGCGTGATGCAATTTTATCGGGACCTTCAAGTTTTTCAAATGCTGCAAGCTCTTTTATCAGGTCCAGAATTTTATCGAAATCTTCTTTTTTAGCTTTTTTAATTTTAATTTTTAGCTCTTTATCTTTTTTATTTTTAGCCATTACGTTATAATCTCCTGTATATCAATAGTTTTAAGTATTACAAAATTATTTACTTATTTTTTAATTTGATATTCATTAATATTACTCAATTGAATCTAAAAATCCTATTTTATATGAAAAAATCTGCACTTTTTTTTAATATTATTAGCAATTTCCTTGCATGTTTATTCACAATCAGAAAATTCAGAAGCTAAAGCAAATGACCCCGGTGTTTACGGGTCTAAAACACGTTTTGAAGGTGACTATAATAATTCCATTTTTCTTAACTTAAATCTTTCACAGAATACAGCACCCCAAAACGAACCTTCTATCAGAATAAGCCGTGTAAATCCAAATATAGTTGTTGCAGCCTGGCGTGATTTCAGGCTTGGATACCAAACTAATATTGTTAGAAGAATAGGCTATACATATTCTACCAATGGCGGAATTACATGGGCTGCATCGCAATTGCTGCCTGACCCGAATCCGAACCATACATCACAAAGCGACCCGGTACTTACTTCAGATTCACATGGACATTTTTATCTATCAAGCACTTCAAGGCAGCCTGTTGCTAATTATAACAGGGATATGCTGATGTATAAATCCACCAACAACGGGCAGAGCTTCTTCCTTCATTCTATTGCAGTGCCGGGCTCCGGCGGAGCAGGCGAGGATAAGGAATGGATCTTCTGCGACCCTGTTAGCACAAACTCAATATATGATAATGTATTTATAACGTGGACAAGCTTCGGTCCCCAGCCGGGAATTAAATTCCGCAAATCAACCAATGGCGGATTGAACTGGTCTGCAACTGTTAATATTGGGGATAATACTTCCGGACAGGGTTCTAATGTTTGTACCGGGACCAACAACCAGATATATGTTGTATGGGCAGCAAACGGAATCAGGTTCGATAAATCTACCAACGGAGGTACAAGCTTCGGCACAGATTACCAGCTAAGCAGCGTTGCAACCACAGATGGTTTCCCGTTCATTTGCTCTGATTATTCAAACAATCCAACACGCGGAAATATCTACGTTGTATGGGATGACAGGCGAAACGGAAATGCTGATGTCTGGTTCCAGAAGTCAACCAATGCAGGAGCTAACTGGCTGGCATCTCCGGTAAGAATAAATGATGTAACAACAAATAACCAGTATTGGCCCTCAATACAGTGTGATAATAATGGTAATTTATTTGTTATTTATTATGATACCCGCACATCAAGTACAGCTATAAATTCATACATTGCTTATTCAACAGATGCAGGCAATACATGGGTAAATCAGCAGTTAAGTGATTCCAGCTTTACTAACCAGGAACCGAACAGTGACGTAAGGTTTGGTGATTATATTCAGATAGATGCTTTTAACGGTAAAGTATTACCTGTATGGACAGATCAAAGAAAAGGTTTCCCCAACCAGGAAATCTATTCAGCAAATCTTACAGGGATCATAGGAGTAACACCGGTAAGCTCTGAAATTCCGGATCAGTTTGCGCTGTACCAGAATTATCCGAATCCGTTTAATCCTTCAACAAAAATCAGGTTTGCGCTTCCAAAAGAAT
>LLZO01000206.1 GCA_001567545.1 Candidatus Tepidiaquacellales bacterium OLB5 | reverse complement strand
TTGCCTGGCCAATTTCAAAATTTGCGCAGGCAGTAAAGGAAAAAGATTACCCCGAGGAGCTGAAAGTTGCGCTGATAGGAAGCTGTACAAATTCCAGCTACGAAGATATGGAACGCTCTGCAAGCATTGCAAAGCAGGCGCTTGCAAAAGGATTGAAGGTTAAATCAGAGTTTACGATCACTCCCGGCAGCGAACAGATCCGCGCAACAATTGAGCGCGACGGTCAGCTTGAAATATTCGAAAAAGCGGGGGGAATTGTTCTTGCCAATGCATGCGGTCCTTGCATAGGCCAGTGGAAAAGACATGATGTAAAAGAAGGCGAGAAGAATTCTATCATAACATCATACAACAGGAATTTTTCAAAACGCAATGACGGCAATCCCGCAACAAATGCATTTGTTGCTTCACCTGAAATTGTTACTGCGCTGGCATTTGCAGGCAGGCTTACGTTTAATCCGTTAACTGATTCATTAACCAATGAAAAAGGCGAGCAGGTGAAGCTTGATGAACCTAAGGGTGATGAGCTTCCGAAGAAAGGTTACCTGAAAGGGGAAGATGGATATATAGCTCCCGCCGCAGACGGCAGCAGCATAAATGTTGAAATTGATCCTGAAAGCAAACGCCTGCAGAGATTATTTCCGTTTGTTCACCCGGATTTTGAAAAAGACTTTAAGGATATGCACCTGCTGCTGAAGGTTAAAGGCAAATGCACAACAGACCATATTTCAATGGCGGGTCCGTGGCTAAGGTTCCGCGGTCATTTGGATAATATTTCAAACAACATGTTCATAGGCGCTGTTAATGCATTCAACGATAAAACCAACTATGTTAAAAACCATTTAACCGGTAACTATGATGAAGTGCCAAATGCTGCCAGAGCTTATAAAGCAAAAAATATTCCCTGGGTTGTTGTTGGTGAGGAAAATTACGGGGAAGGCTCATCCCGTGAACATGCTGCAATGGAACCCCGCCATTTAGGCGGCAAAGCTATTATAGTTAAATCATTTGCGCGCATACATGAAACCAACCTGAAGAAGCAGGGAATGCTGCCTTTGACGTTTGCCGATCCTGCTGACTATTATAAGATAAGGGAAGATGATAAAATTGATCTTGATGTTAAAGATATTGCTCCCGGAAGCCAGGTTAAGATGACGCTGAAGCATGCAGACGGCTCAACCGATACCGTTATGCTTAATCACACAATGAACAAACAGCAGATAGACTGGTTCAAAGTTGGCAGCGCGCTGAATTTAATGGCGAAGAAATGAAAACCTCACCCTCCGTCTCCCTCTCCTAAAAGGAGAGGGAGCGCCATAGTTCAGAATTATTGTT
>LLZO01000205.1 GCA_001567545.1 Candidatus Tepidiaquacellales bacterium OLB5 | reverse complement strand
TTATGAAAATATTTCTTTGCCGAAGGGATCAATTTCTCAAGTATCTCTGGAAGGTCCTTTTTTAGTCCCGGTTCATACTCAATAGTGCTAATAGAAGCAGTGGAGCCTACAGAAAAAACGGTCACATTTCCATTTATCAAACCGGAATTCTCAAAAGATTCAAACAATCTATCAGTTAGATTGACAATATCTGAGTTACCTTTAGTTTTAAAAATATGATTTTCTGTTATAATCTTCATTCAGATCAAGCTTTTTGGAAATTAATCACATAATTTAAACCATGTAAAACTGAATTTTCTGTATATTTATAATCAAAATTCAATTTACTTTTGATTAATCCGGCTGAGCCGCCGGTTATATATATATTTAATTTACCGGGATATTTCCTTTTAACCCCGTCAACTATTCCTTCAGTTGCAAGTTTCATATAATTTACGAGACCCGATTGTATGGCTTCGAATGTATTTTTACCTATCAACGGGCTGTTCCGGCTGAGCTTATTGAATTTTATCAGAGGAAGCTTACCAGTATTTAAATTCAGAGCAATGGAAGAAGTTATTAGTCCCGGTGCAATAATGCCGCCAACATAATCACCATTGCTCAATACCAGGTCATATTTATTTGCTGTTCCCAGATCAATAATCAAAATATTTGTATTTCCTGTACTTTTCATAAATCCGAATACAGCGTTGCAGATTCTGTCACTTCCAAGAGTATTGGGATTTTTTACTTTAATTTTAACCGGTAACTTGCTTTTATTGCTGATAGTTAAAGGATGGATTTTGAAATATTTCTTAATATATCCGGTATATTTCTTATCATGTTTGGGGGCAACAGATGAATATCCAATTTTCAGGACATGAAATTTTTTTTAAAATTTTCTTTAAACCGGAGATATATTTTTTCATATTACCGGTTGGCCCTGAATATAAAAATTCCATTTTATTACTTCTGAATACTGCTAAATGGAAGTTTGTGTTACCGATATCTATTGCCAGATTCATAATGATCAAATTTAAAACAAAAATGCCTGTATTAACAGGCATTTTTTGAAGAATTCTGTATTTTAATTATTATCTGCTTAATTCAAGTTTTTTAATTTCGTCCCTTAAAGATGCAGCTTTTTCGTAATCTTCATTATCAATGGCAGATTTAAGGTCTGTTTGCAGTCTGTTCAATTTTCTTGTAAAAGGGTCTGTGATCTTTTCAGTTTGTTCGGCAAGATCCGGCTGTTTAAACAGGTCTTCTTCAGTTGTTTCTTCTTCTCCGTCTTTATCAGGCAGGAAGGCAACTTCATTCATTACTTCTTCATTTACGTAAATAGGAACAGCGAACTTAAGCGCCAATGCAATAGCATCCGAAGGCCTGGAATCAACTTCATCCACACTTCCGACATCCATTTTATCTTTGCAAAGAATGTTCCGTCACGGAGCTCGTTAATATATACATAAGAAATTGAAAACCCTAACTGCTCGATTACATTTTTGATCAGGTCATGGGTTAAAGGTCTTGGGGGTTTAATCCCTTCAAGCTCCAGAGCAATATGCTGCGCTTCAAAGCTTCCGATAATTATCGGCAGTCTTCTTTCTCCGCCAATTTCCTTTAAGATAAGGGCATATCCCCCACCTCCCGGTGCAGGAGTAGGTGATAGTCCTAAAATATCAACCTGAATTTTATCGTTATCCATGAATTAAATATGTTAATTTGAGAGTACTTTTTTGCACTCTTCAATAAGTACAGGCATAATTTCAATAGCATCACCAACTATGCCATAGTCTGCAATCTGAAAAATTGGAGCATCTTTATCTTTATTTATAGCCACAATACATTTGGATGATGACATACCCGCTAAATGCTGAATAGCTCCGCTGATACCGACAGCTATATACAGGCTTGGAGAAACTGTTTTGCCTGTCTGGCCAACCTGGTCATCATGCGGTCTCCAGCCGGCATCAACTATAGCCCTGGAAGCGCCTGCAGCCCCGCCAAGTACTTTAGCTAGGTCTTCAACCAGATAAAAGTTCTCAGGTCCCTTAAGTCCCCTGCCGCCGGAAACTACAATATTGGCCTCGGTTACATCCAGCTTTTCACTGCTTACAATAATTTCTTTTACCTGGACTTTAAAATCTGAATCATCCAAATTAACCTCAAATTTTTCAGCCTCAGCGCTTACTCCGTCTGCTTTTACAGGTTTAAAGACATTTGGCCTTAATGTAAAAATTTTAACAGGTGAATTTACCTTTAAATCAATATATGCCTTTCCAGCATAAACAGGACGTGTGGCAATAATGTTTCCGTTTTCTGTCCTTATATCAGTGCAGTCTGAAGCCATCCCTGCTTCCATCTTTGCAGATACCCTTGCAGAAATATCCTTTCCCATTGCAGTAGCGGAAAGTATAATAATATCAGCACCGCGCTGTTTTGCAGCTTCAGCAAGTATTTTAGAATAAGCAGTAGTAGAATACTTTTCAAGCCTGGGGTCATCAGCTGTAATTACTTTCTTTATACCATAAGCACCCAGCTCAGCTGTAATTGAACTTACTCCGCTGCCTATGAGCAATACTTCAGCTTCTGCTCCAAGCTCATTGGCAATTTTTAATGCTGTTGAAGCCGTTTCAAAACCGGCATTCTTTATCTTGTTATCCCTTGATTCAACAAATGCAAGTACTTTGCTCATCAGATCACCTTCGCTTCCTCTCTCAGCAGCTTTACAAGCTCAGGTACTGCCGATGCATCTGTTCCGACAATTTTACCTTTTGCCTTTGGTTTAGGCAGTGTCATTGTAAGTACTTCAGTTTTATTTTCTGTATAAGTTGGCTGCCTTTCTTCAATTGGTTTTGATTTAGCTGCCATAATTCCTTTTAGATTTGGATACCTCGGATTATTCAATCCGCGCTGCGCGCAAATTGCAGCCGGCAAAACTGATTCTACCACCTCTTTACCGCCTTCAATTTCACGCTCACATATCAGCTTGCTGCCTTCCAGATTCAGCGATACAACAACACTTATCGAAGGAATTCCCAGCATCTCAGCTGTAAGATTTCCAACCTGCGAATCATCATAATCAATTGACTGCTTGCCGAAAAATACAACATCAGCATTTATATCCTTCAGTACATCTGCCAGATTTCTGGCAACAGTATAGGAATCCATTTCAGCTTCAGTTTTTATAAGTATACCTTTTTCGATTCCCATTGCATAAGCTTTTTTTATAGCTTCTTTGTTTTTATCGCTTCCAACTGATATAACTATCGTTTCGCCGCCGTTTTTTTCTTTTAGCTGTAATGCTGCTTCAACTGCAAATTCATCGTATGGATTGATAATATATGTTACTCCAGCAGGATCAATGGTCTTTCCGTCACTGCCAATCTTTACCTTTGTAGTAGTATCCGGAACCTGGGATACACAAACCGCAAATTTCATTAGTTAACCTTCCTAAAATATGGATTTTTTTGCAATAATACCAAAAATAACCAATAATTGCGTTATTTTCAATTGATAAAATCGTAACAAAATCCTTAAACAATAACGCTTTATTTCTTATAATTTTTCATAACATCTTCCATTTCTTTCGCTTTATCCTTAAGTTCCTGCATATTTTTACCATTCTTTGTATCTCCCATTTTTTTCATATCTTCAAGCATATTGGTCATATCTACATATTTTACATCCTGCGGAGCTTTAAACATATCATCTGTTGTTTTAACATTTTTTTCAAATTTTATTGCTTTCATGTAAGTTTTGCCGTCAGCTGAACCCATTCTCAGCGGAACGGTCTTTTCGTAGAGGCTTACTGTAAAATTCTTTTCCTTATGTTTATAAATTTCACATTTGTACCCTAAGATTTCTTCTTCACCAATTTTTTCCATCTGGTCAAGGTAGTCTCGGAATGTATTTACATCAACATTATCTTTTGTTTCACTGAATTTTTTCTTGTCAAATTTCATTCCCATTTTCATTCCGGCTACTTCGCTTACAGTGTAAACAATATCACCTCCGTCAAAATAAGCTACAGCCGATATTTTCTTTCCACCTGCATCAAAGCTGCTGGTTGAACGGCATTTATTACCATCATATATTGCTTCTACCGTACCTTTGCCTTTTTCTCCGCCGGTTACTTCAAACTCAACCAAAAAAGGCTTATCTTTTGAAAATGTTGAATTATCCTTTGAATCAGTAGATTCAGTTTTTTTATCATCTGTTTTTGTTGTTGTATCATCTTTTTTACCGCAGCCGTTAAACATTAAAACGGATAAAGCAAGAATTATGATAAATCCGGTTACTGAATTAATTTTTTTCATTTTTATATAATTTTAAATTAATAATTTTTATTTTACATATGATGGCCTTGAAATATACTCTATCGGATCTGCTAATCCAGCCTCTTCGAATCCTTTGAGCCTTAATGCACAGGAATCACACTCTCCGCAGGCCTTATCTTCATTTACGTAACATGACCAGGAAAGTCCAAAAGGAGCGTTCAATTCAGCACCAAGCTTAATAATTTCAGATTTTTTTTTATGAATAACTGGTGTTTCTATAATTATTTCAGTATCAGGTTTGGTCCCAAGTTTTATAACTTTATTGAATGCTTCATAAAACACTTCCCTGCAGTCAGGATAGCCACTTGAATCTTCTTCAACAGCTCCTATAAATATCTTTTTTGCACCTATCACTTCAGCCCAGCTTGCAGCTATCGAAAGAATGTTTCCGTTCCTGAAAGGTACATATGAAGTTGGTATGCCGTTATAATTCAGATCTGCTTTGCTGACCTGGATATTCTTATCAGTTAATGACGATCCGCCAATCTTAACCAAATAATCAATATTTACAACAAGCCTCTTTGATACATTATAATGATCAGCAATATCATTAAATGCCATTAACTCCCGTTTTTCTGTCCTTTGTCCATAATTAAGGTGCAGGAATGCCAGCTCATACTTTTCAGCAGCTATAGCTGCTGTTACAAGTGAATCCATGCCGCCGCTAACCAGGATTATTGCTAAATCAGAAACCAATTATTATACTCCCCTTGTTTCAGGATGCCAAATATACTTGTGCATCTGCAATTGAAAGCGAACATTTAACTTATCATCCAGTATCCACTTTGCAAGATCAATATTTTCAACTTTATCAAAAACCGGAGAGAACAACACCTGTTTAACTTTATTTACAAGGTCATATTTACTTAAAATAGCTATTGCCCAGTCATAATCTTCCCTGCTGCCTATTACAAACTTAACTTCATCATCCGGTTTCAGATAATTTATATTTTCATACCTGTTTTTCTTTTCCATTTTGCTGTAGGGAGTTTTAAGGTCCATAATTACTTTTACACGATTATCAATTAACTCAATTGGAAGCGAGCCGCCGGTCTCAATCATTACATCATATCCCATGTCACAAAGCTGTTTCATAAGTATATGAACATTTTCCTGAACTAAAGGTTCTCCGCCGGTGATCTCAACCAGCCTGCAGCCGAATGATTTAACCTCATTAATAATTTCTTCAATTGACCTGTCGGTACCTTCATAGAATGCATATTCAGTATCGCAGTATACACAACGGATATTACAGTATGTCAGCCTGATAAATACACAGGGCAATCCAGCGTTGGTTGATTCACCCTGAATAGAATAGAAAATTTCGTTAACTTTTAACAACGGAGACTCCATTACATTAACATCCCCTTTTGAAGCAGCCGTGATTTTTCCGCATAACTGTTCGGGCTTTCATAAATCTTTACAGTCAATTCTTCAAATTTATGCCCTTTTAAATCAAGCAGTTCATTAGTCAGCTTATCCGTAAAATCAGCACAGATATTTTCAACTGTCGAATGATAATTTACTACAACTTTTTTCATTTTGTTCCTTGTAAGAAAATCCAGTACTTTTTTATCACCCTTCCAGCATAAAAATGCATGATCATACTTTTCAATTATCGGCTTTACAATTTTATTCAGGTCAAAAAAATCAATCACCATACCGTTTTTATCCAGTCCGCCGGTAATTTCAACATACATCCGGTATGAATGACCGTGGATATTTCTGCATAAACCCTTGTGAAACGGTAAACGGTGACCCATTTCCCAGTGGTATTGTTTTGAGATTTTCATAATTAGCTAAAGTTAGTTAAATTTGAAAGTAATTTAAAGGAAATTCAACATTGATGTTTGAAAACGCAGAAATAATCCCGGTAAATTCACCTGAATTGACAGAAGCAGCCAAAATGCTGTTCAGAGATTATGAAAAATGGCTGAATGTATCATTGTGTTTCCAGGGATTTGAAGAAGAAGTAAATACTTTACCGGGTAAATATGCTCCGCCGGAAGGCAGGCTATACATTGTCAGACAAAACGAAAAATATACAGGAACCATAGCTTTACGGAAAATAGATGAAGGAATCTGTGAAATGAAAAGGCTTTATTTAATTCCGGAATGCAGAGGAAAAGGTATTGGTCATAAATTGGTTTCTTTAATTATTGATGATGCCAGAAAAATTGGATATAAAAAAATGAGGCTTGATACTATAAAGGAAAAAATGCCTAAAGCTGTGGAAATATACAAAAAGTATGGTTTTAAAGAAATTGAGCCGTATTATCATAATCCCAATCCTCACACATTGTTTATGGAGCTGGATTTAACGATTTAGCAGTATATTACCAAATGGAATTGATTACAACCAATTATTGTTATATTTTTGTAGGCTTTTTGAAGTAACTTGTTCTTTTAACGGGGATGAATTTGGTTTCGACGGGAATTTAGATGTTTAAGACAGCATTCCGTGTTCTCAGCAAGCACGTAAAAAAGGCTGAAAAGTCAAAATAAACGACAACTATAATTACGCTTTAGCTGCTTAATAAATAAGCCGCTCGTCTTTTACCGCCTCCACTGCTCACATGGAAGGTAAAAGGCGCCAAAATTGTGAGCTGGCTGCGAGGTTTATCTGAGCCGGACAGTGAGAAAACATCAGGTGTAGGTTTTGCTCCGCTATGCCGGCGGTGCTTGGCAAAGCTGAAATTCAAACGCTGGCTATGAATGTAGGCGTCTTAATGGTCTTGTTTTCGGACCCGGGTTCGACTCCCGGCATCTCCACTACTGTTATTATTCCTTTTCATTAATTTTAATTTACAAATATGAATTTCTCAATTGAAAGATCTTTAGAGATTTTATCAAGAACCCCTGATTCCCTTGAAGTACTGCTTTCCGGTTTAAATGATGTATGGATCAGCAATAATGAAGGACCTGATACTTGGAGTCCATATGATATTGTTGGCCACCTGGTGCATGGTGAAAAAACAGACTGGATGGAACGTACTGATATTATCCTGAACAGGAAAGATAAGCATTTCAGGCCGTTTGACAGGTTTGCTCAGTTTACAGAAAGCAAAGGAAAAACCTTAAACGACCTTCTGAAAGAATTTAAACAGCTGAGGATGAACAATATCAAAACCCTGAAAAGTTTAAATCTGAATGAGGAAAAATTAAACTTAAAGGGAATTCATCCTAAATTCGGTGAGGTTACATTAAAACAGCTGCTTTCCACATGGACTATACACGACTTAAACCACATTTCACAGATATGCAGAGTAATGGCTAAGCAGTATAAAGAAGCTGCAGGTCCGTGGATAGAATACCTGCCGATACTGAATAAATAAAAAGTGATGTTTAATGTTTAAGATTGCTTCGTCGCTTCGCTCCTCGCAAAAATGTGGCGTCGGGTATCTACCCGACGCGTGTCAGGTAAATACCTGACACCACAATTATAATTAATTATTTTTTCCCTTTATTCTTCAGTACTGCTTTTTGCTGTTCAATTACAGCCTCCTCTTCCCCTGCTTTCTTACCTTTTTTGGTAATGTAATACTGTTCTATTATAGAAAGTAAATTAAACATAAAGTAATAAAGGTTAAGGCCTGCAGGCAAAGTAGTAAACAGGAATGTCAGCATAATTGGCATTACATATACCATAGCCATTTGTTTGGGATCCTTAACAGTCATTTTCTGCTGGATAAACATTGTTATACCCATCAGCAGCGCCAAGCCTGAAAGCGAATCAACCCCAAACAAGGGTATCTTGAACGGAAGATGAAGTATTTCATCAGGAATTGCAAGGTCATGTATCCACAATCCAAAATATGCCTGCCTTAATTCAATGGTTGAGCTGAACACACCGAACAATGCATACAGGATCGGCAGCTGAAGCAGCATTGGCAGGCATCCGCCTGCGGGATTTATCTTCTCATCCCTGTACAGCTTCATCATCATCTGCTGCTGTTTCTGCGGGTCATCCTTATACTTTTCCCGTAATGCATTCATCTTTGGCTGAAGCTCACCCATTTTTTTCATGGATTTCATCTGGTACCTTGTAAAAGGTGTAAGCACAATTTTCATTACAATACTGAAAATTATTATTACAATTCCCCAGTTAGAAATAAACTTATGAATGAACAGGAAAAAAGGAAGAATAGCATATTGAGCAATGGGCCTAACCAGAAAATCAAGAGAGAATCTCATTGTTGCCTGGAGGTTCATATTATAGCTTTTCAGGATCTCGTAATCAACAGGTCCCAGGTATACTTTAAATTTATGCTTTTCTGACCTGTCATTTTTAACAAGCATTTTAAGTGCTATTGAATAATCTTTTTCATGACCGTTATTCGGCAGGTCGTAATAATTTCCGGTGATATAAGATCCGTCAGCTTTCCTGCCGTCCGGAATAAGGAATACCGTAAAATATTTTATTCTTGAAGAAACCCAGTTTGTCTGCCCGTTCAGGTCAGATTTTACAGGTTCATCTTTGGCAGTAACATCAAGTACTTCAAGCTCATCGCCCATTTCGGCAAATGCCTGCGCATGGCTGCCTTCGGCATCGCTTCTGTATTCTGTAAGCTTAAGTGAATTTTCCCACGCAAGCTGGTATTCAAAATTGGAAATGAAGCTCTTGGAATTTTCCATGCCAATTTCGATATCAAACATATACGAATCATTTTTAAAGGTATATGTTTTGGTTATTTTTGCGCCGTTTGAATCAACCGGCATTTCATAAACAACTTTATACTCATTATTGCCGGTCAGATTAACTCTTTCCCACGGTTTGTATGCGGAATTGAAATACAGCTCTTTGGTATTTATCAGCTTTCCTTCGGTTGAATTAAAAAGCAGGTTAAGCTCGCCTCCTTTATTAAGGTATAGCAGCTGAACCGGAAAGCCGTCCCATGTTTTGAATCCTTTTACCTCGTATTTTATCAGCGAACCGCCTTTAGTGGAAAACTCGGCGTAATATTTATCTGTTTCAACAATTAATACTTTATCTTCACCCTTTTCAAATTTTCCGAATAAAGTTCCGTATTTTTCTGAAACAGGCTGCTGGACCCTGGTTGTATCGCCTGTTTTTTTAACAGTATCCTGCTGAGTAGTCTGTTTCTGCTGGTTTTGCTGAACCTGGTTTAAGCTGTCCTTTATTTTCTGTTCATTAACCTTATCATCCTGTTTTGGAGGAGGAGGCGGTGCATTCAGGTTCTGAAAATATAGCCAGCCTATCAGGATAACACCTATGAGAACAAATCCAATAATTGAATTTCTATCCATTATATATTTACACTCTTAATTTCTTTTTGTGGGTCAAAATTTATTTTTACTTTTTTTTCAGGTACGGGGTCATATCCGCCTTCAAAAAACGGGTTGCATTTCAGAATTCTGATCACGGCAAGGTAAGTTCCTTTGAAGAATCCGTGTTTATCCAGCGCTTCTACGGCATACTGCGAGCATGTTGGATAATGCCTGCATGAAGGAGGCAGTACCGGTGAGATAAAATACCTGTAAAACTTTACAAGCAGTATCAGCAGGTATTTTGGGTTCAGATATTTAATTATTTCTTTGATTATTATTTATATAAACGAGTTAACAAATGTAATATTTTAATCCGGTATCTTTTTTATAATTTTATTCAGAAGAACAGGCATATCAGAAACTATATCACTGAATTTAATATCCTTATGCTCTTTATATGCTGAGGATGAAAGGGTAAAAAGAATATTGATAAATTTATTATGATCCGAAGTAAATTTTAAAATCTCAGTTTTATTAAGCCTGTAAGCTTCCTTAAGCAGCCTTCTTAACCTGTTGCGCCGGGTTGATTTTTTAATTTTTTTTTTGACAATAAAAAACCGACTTTAACTGGAAAGCCGGTATTATGATCTGAAAAATTTAAAAATGCAGATAAATTTCCTGATTCTATTTTTAATGAAGAAGAAAGTATATTTTCGAATTCACCAAAACCCCTGATAATTTCACTGCGGCTTAATGTAAAAACTTTGCTCAAAATTACTGATTTAAGTTGATTTAACTTAAAAAATAGCGGAATTAACGGGTAAACTTCTTTTCGTCGCTTACTGAAAGCTTTTTCCTGCCCTTGGCTCTGCGTGAAGCCAGTACTGCCCTGCCGTTTTTGGTACTCATTCTTTCCCTGAAACCGTGCTTGTTTTT
>LLZO01000204.1 GCA_001567545.1 Candidatus Tepidiaquacellales bacterium OLB5 | reverse complement strand
ACTGGATGCACGGCGCATTCCTTGAAGAAGAATCAGGCAAGATGAGCAAATCAAAGGGCGAGTTTCTGCGGGTGGAAACACTTATAAAACACGGTTACACGCCGCTTGACTACCGGTACCTGTGCCTGGGCACACATTACCGCAAGCGCTTGCTTTTCAGCTGGGAAATCCTTGAGCAGGCAAAAACAGCAATGACACGCCTTAAGCAGAACATTCAGCAGATACGCGACGATGCGAAGAAGAATTTTGATGAGCGCGATGCATCGATGCCGGAAGGCGAGAGGGAGAAATTCCTTGAAGCCGTAAACGATGACCTTAACATGCCGCAGGCATTAGCCGTGCTGTGGGGCGTTGTGAGGAATGATAAGCTAACAAGTATCGAGAAGAAAAATCTGATAAACGATTTTAACCGCGTGCTGGGACTTGATCTTGATAAAGATTTAGAAGCCGGGAATACTAACGTACCCGCTGAAATTATGGAGCTTGTTGAAAAACGTATTGCGGCAAAGAAAGCCAGGGACTTTAAGAAAGCGGACTCATTGCGCGATGAGCTGAAAGCGTTGGGCTGGGAAGTTTTGGACAAGAAGGATGGCGTTGAAGTGAAGCAAATTACGGGAGCTGTTAAATGACAAGTTTTCGGGAGCATTATGTTCAACAGACTGCGTTTAAGTGGCTCGAAAAGGGTCGTAACACGGGATATGTAAGTCGAATATTATCATACATTTCCCTAAATTTGTTGGTACTAAATTTGGCTTTACTCTTTAATGCTGAACATTTCATACCCCTAGCAGTTCTTATGGTTGTGGGTTTTACATCATGGGGACATTTTGCAACTATTGGAATATTTATCTATTCAATTTTTATTGGTTTTTGGCCCAGCGTGATTGTTAGCGCGATTTTTTTTATAACTGGATGGATATCTTCTCAAGCAGGTATGAGAAATGTAAAAAAAGTACTTTATGGAGGAAAATCTAATGTTGAAGCGTTTGAAGGGACACCAGACCTCTTAATTTACACTATTTTGCAGTTGGTTTGCTTTGGGTTGGCGCTGATAACATCTGGATTGTTTTCAATAATCTTGTGGATTCTATGTGCAATTTTCACTTTGTTACAATTACAGAAAATACTCTTTAGAGTAGGTGCAAAATGGCGCACTATTCATTTTCCCTGTATGATTAGATACTCCAATTTTATAGGCTTTGAGATTGGTCAAAGTCAATCAGAAAACAGAGAAACTGAGCCTATTAATGCATTTGAAAATCTCATTATGAGCGTTTGGGAAACTATGTTGCCAATGGAAGTTAAATCCTGTCTAGAAAGCATAATGGATAAAATGGAAAATTTTGTTGATAAAGACAACTTAAAAATTTACATTTCAAAAAAGTATAACTCACATGATGAAGAAAAATTAAAGATCGTTACTGATGAGATGATTAGGATGATTGAGAAGAAAGAAATAGGGTTACAAGTACGATACATTATTGCAGAAATTGTTGAAAATGATTACGGAATTAACGAAAGAACAAAGTATTTATATAATGTATTTATTGGAAAAGCTACTTAAGCAATAGAATTTGTTAAAAAATTTGAATTAATTTATGTTAGAAAATACTAATAAATGATAGAATATCTCAAAAATAAGATAATTTGTGGCGATTGCATTGAAATAATGAAAACAATACCTCAAAAAAGCATTGATTTAATAGTCACGAGTCCGCCATATAATATAAAAAAATTCTACAGGAAATGGTCTGAAAGATGGAAGAGGAGGAAAATGGAAAAATGCAGCTTTGGTAAACGGTTATTCTGATCATAGTGACAGCATGCCACATGAAGAATATGTTATGTGGCAAAGGAACTGTTTAGCTCATATGTTGAATATTATAACAGAAGAAGGAGCAATATTTTATAACCATAAATGGAGAGTACAAAATGGATTATTGCAAGATAGACACGATATTGTAGACGGTTTTCCTGTTCGGCAAATTATCATTTGGAAAAGAAAAGGCGGCATTAATTTTAATGCCGGTTATTTTTTGCCGACATATGAAGTAATATATTTAATAGCCCAAAAAGGATTTAAACTAAAACCTAAAACAAATGCTTACGGTGATGTTTGGGAATTTTCGCAAGAAATGAATAACCCACATCCAGCACCTTTTCCGGTAGCTTTAATTGATAGGATAATTTCATCAACGTACGCAAAAACAGTACTGGATCCTTTTATGGGCTCTGGTACAACAGCGATTTCTGCCTTAAATAACGATATAGATTTTATAGGTATTGAAATTTCCAAAGAATATTGCAAAATGGCTGAAAGTAGAATAAAACGATACAAACAAAATCCCAAAATTAAATTCTCAAAAAGTGCCTAAAATAGACCCTAAAGAACTTTTTGTCCAAATTGAAAATAAATGGGAAAACGCATATTGGTTTGCAAGAATGCTGATTAGTAACGATAAGTATGGCAGCATAGGCAAAGATAATAAACTTCTATCAACAATTACTGGAACGCTTAAGGTAATCGCAAAAGAAAACAAAGGCAATAGCGATCTTCTATTACTTCAGAAACAAGCAATTAAAAATATTTTATCAGCGAGATTTGAAAGAGCAAAGGCTTTAATACAGAGGGTAAAAAAGTTTGTTGTTGACTTAGATGATTTGATAAATGACGAAGTAGATATGAACGTATTTATTTTGACATGTGACAACATTATGATGCCAATAAATCAAGCGATTGCAAATATACCAAGCGACGATAAAGAATTTACATTAGCAATGGCAAAAACTTATTTAGATATAGAAAAAGAAAAGGGATTAGCTAGCGTAATCAAACTATGGGATGATCTTGGAGTAAAGGGATGTTTAACCGTTGAACGAGCAGAAATTGTAAAAGCATTCGCAGTATTAAGAATTTTGTTAAATAAAAACACAAACCTTAACTCTAAAGATACGGATATAATATTAACTGCTTTTACTCAAGAATTTGAAAGAAGAGCTGCACAAAAAAGAAAAAAGCAGAGCTGGCGGAAGCGTAGAAGATGTTACATCTTTTATCTTAGAATATTATAAAATTAAGTCAGTCAACGCACCAGATCATTTTCAGGCAGATATGGAAGTCGATAATTGGGTGAAAACAAAAGACGGTTGGTTAATAGGTATTTCCTGTAAGAGAACTTTAAGAGAGCGTTGGAAGCAGGTTAGTAGCGCGGACTCCACCAATTTAAGTAAGTTCAAAATTAAATATATCTACCATATCATTACTTATGATGAGGATTTATCAGACGATAAATTAACCCTACTGGGTGGTCAAAGACATATTTTTTTCTTACCGGATAATAGTCGACGTCTAGAATATGCAAGAAATCATGTAGGACTAAAAGATTATGTAAAACCAATATCAGAATTAATTATTCTACTTAAAACAGAAGTTAAATAATCAATATATTTATACAATAATACCTGCCACGCCTCTGATACAAGCGCACCCGGGCGGGTTTTTTATTTACTTTTTCCCTTTTTCATATCTTTCAATCATTTCCGCAAAATCAATCATTTCGGGGGTCATTATTCGCCTGTCTAAACGATTCAGCAAATTGCTTTCGTTTCTCTGCCATAGTCTTGATTATAACATTCCATTTTTTAACATGCAATATTATGTTGAATATAGATCTACATTGAATTACTTTTGTGAAACTAATTTAAAATTACCACATGGAAAACCTCATTTCGTCAATTTTTCGTACTGGCTTTAATGTTCACAG
>LLZO01000203.1 GCA_001567545.1 Candidatus Tepidiaquacellales bacterium OLB5 | reverse complement strand
GATGAAACAGATCCTTCGAGTCCGCGGTACTGGTGGAGCCAGTTAAGCATGGTTACACAGAAAGAGCTGCTTGCTTACCAGGGACCCAACAGGAAAGAACATGAATATGTAACAAAATTCATTAACCAGGTTAAATTCAGCTATGATAAAACAGGGAATCTGACTAAACGTGAAGTATATAATACATCCGGTAATATAACAGAAAAAGAATCATACAAATATGATGTTTCAGGCAGAAGAATATCCTATACAAAATATAATGAAGACGGCAAAGCTGTAAGTATGGAGTCATACACGTATGACGGTTCCGGCAGGTTAACAGAATCAGCCGGCGTTGAACCCGGCGGAAGTATAACAGGCAGACTAAGTATAATGTATGATAATGAAGGGAATATTTCTGAAAAAATATGGTATAACCGCTTCAGTGAAGTAAACGGTAAATTTGTATATAAATATTCCGGAGAAAAAATTACCGAAGAAATAAAGTTCAGGGGTGAAAACGAAAAAGAAAGCCACAGTACATACGGTTACGATGAAAAAGGTATACTTTCAGATATTGTTAAATATGATATCAATGATAAAAAGGACAGGCTGATCAGGTATGTATATGAATATTATTGAAAAAAGAATTTACTAGCAAAATTTAAGAAAACTGAACAAGAATTTACGTTAAAATATTGTTTTATCAGCTTTAATATGTAATCTATTTCCTACAATTATTTTCCTTTTATCCTACATTTGCACTTGCATTTCAAATTTTCATTCCCCAAACTTGCTTTGCTCGCAGCTATTTTGATTCTGTAAATATTTTTAACTAAGCATCATTAGTTTTTAACTGTTAATATTTATTATTTGTAAAGGTCAGAATATTTTCAACTGTATTTAATAAAACTTAAAAGTTTCTGTACTATACTGTTTAGTTTTCCTTTTTCTTTTCCTCAATTGAAAAAAGCCTGCTTTTTACTTGCAGGCTTTTTTTATCTTACTAAGATCATTTTTCTGGTTTGCCTGAAATTCCCTGCTGTTAATGTATATAAATATACGCCGCTTGGATAGTTTGATGCTCCGCCTGCGGCGGACCAAACTACCTCATGGCTTCCGGGTATTAAAGCTTCGTTAACAAGTACAGTAATTTCTTTACCTAATACATCGTAAATTCTAAGTGAGACGATCCGCCGGGTCGTCTCTACAGTTTCCGGAACATAAAACTTAATTTTTGTTACTGGGTTGAATGGATTCGGATAGTTCTGTGAAAGGTCAAAGTTTCCGGGGATTCCGTTCTGGTTACCCGAAATTCCAATCACATTTCCGAAAGTAATTGCGGCATAAACCGGCAAATGATCACTGGAATAATGAATTGCATCTGCAATGGAATCAGGTACGGCAGTATTGGGTCTTCGGTTTATTGAGTCATTATAATGATTGCCGTCATTCCCGAATGCTGTCATTGTGCCGGGGTTATATGCAATTCTGCCGGCATTAAAAATACCGGGTGAAAAAAGTATCATATCGAACCTGTCATCCATTCCCCCTGTTGAGCCGCCGCCAAAAGCCCTTGTTCTTGGCGACTGAGTATGGAAAAACCTGTACTGAAACTGGTTCCATACACCGGGCAAATTAACAGCATCAACAAAATGACCGTTATTATGGGGCAGTATTTGTTTAAGCTTGTTGTAAGCCGGTTCATAGTCGCCGTAAATATTAAAATCACCGCAAACTATATAAAATTTATCAGGCGGAATTGATGCGGTAAATTTTCTGAGGCTGTCAACTTCTGCTGCCCTGAGATTTTCATTTGCAGCTCCGCTGCTTGCCTTTAAATGTACACTGAATATTCTTAATGTATCGCCGGGATAGCTCAAATGAATTATCTTAAATTCATTAATATCCCTCAAGGCAGTTCTTATCCGGGTATTGCTTATGAAACGGTATTTTACAGTTTTAAAAAAGATACCGTTATCAGTATCTGGTCCGTCAATAAATGTTCCCATAGAGTAAATATTACCGTAAGCGTTCATTACATTGCTTAAAAACCCGTTCATTCCCGCCTGGCTTGTCATTTCCTGCACAACAAGTATATCCGGATTTGAATACTTAATTACATTTCTGAAATGGGGGTTTCTTATAATAGTATCAATATCCGGATAATTCAGCAGGTTATACGTCATAAGCCGGCAGTTATCCTGTGAAAATACTGCTGCAGAAAACAGAAATATTACCGAAAATTTATTTACCAGCCTTATTACCATCAAATAAGATAGTATAAGATTAAAAGAATAAAAATGAATAAATAAAAAAAACCGCCCTCAGGCGGTTTAAAAATATAAAAAGAAAAATCAGTTGTTTAAACCGGCTCGCCGATATTTGCATTTACAACAATTTCAGGCGGATTTTGCAGATGCTTTTTAACAGCGCATAAATTAGCAACTTTAATAACTGCATCTTTGTATTTCCCAGGGAATGTTTCCGGCAGTTCAATATCGAGATTTATTTTATTGATCAATCCTTTTGTATTATCATATTCCATTGATTGATATATTTTTATATCATCTGTGGGAATTCCCCGCTGCATACAGAATGATTTAACGTAAATTCCCGCACAAGTGCCGATTGATGCAAGGAAAAGATCAAACGGAGCCGGGGCTGAACCTTCTCCACCAGCTTCAACAGGCTGGTCTGTTTTAATTACCATTCCGTTATAACGGATATTTACTTTTTTACCTTCATCAAAGAAGACTTCCATTTTCATTTTTTTATTCCTTTCAGTATTAAAATTCAGCAGTACAAATATACGGAATATAGTTGCTATTAGCAACTAAAAAATACAGATATTCCTATAAAGCATGTTTTTACAAAGTTTAATATTTAATCCGGGCTGATTATATCCGAGATCTTATGCAGGGTTTTTGTGAAATTATGAAGTTCATCCTGGGGCACATTCTTCAATATCGCCCTTTCACACTCGCTCATAACCGCATTAATGCGTTTAATTGCGTTCTGTCCTTTTGGCGTAAGCATTACATTATATATGCGTTTATCGTCATCACCCTTTGCTTCTTTAAGGAATCCATGTTCGATTAGTTTATCTATAACCCTGCTGCCGCGTGATTTGGAAAGTCCCATCATACTGGACATCTGCATGCATGACTTAACTTCCCCCGGATTTATAGAAAGCAGTCCGCGGTATTCAGATGGCGACAGCTTCAGCTCTTCCCTTATACTTTCTTCTTTTGCCTGGCATGTGAATTTAAGCTCAAAAATCAGCTCAACAATTCCTTTATTCATATATTTTAATGTTGTTACAGGCAACTTAATGATAATTGTTTAATTTTTCAATAAACTGCATCTTTACAAAAGAAATATATAAAGGAACAATTAATGCAGCCCTAATGTAATTACAGAGTAAAATATCAATACTGCCAGTACCGTACCTGTAAATACAGCCAGTAACCCGAACAAACGTAATGTTATATCCCAACCAAGCGGTGTAGGTTTTTTAACCTCAAATTTTTCTGTGATGCCTTCTTCCTGATAACGTTTCCACTGCTGGCCTCTCTCATGTACCATTTCTCTTTCAGTAACCTGCCCGTTGAAGATAACAAAATCCATAGGGAATTTTTCCGCGCGCAGGTGCGTGTTAAAAAAGTGAACTGTAAAAATAAAACCAACAGCCAGCAGCGCTTCATCGGAATGGATTATTGTAGCCATGTTGAAGATCCAACCAGGCAGGAAATAGCTGAAAAATTCAGGGAACCAGAGTACAAGTCCGCTTGAGCCAATTATTGCAACTCCCCAGAACACTGCCAGAAAGTCAAACTTTTCCCAGTATGTCCACCTTTCAAATGATGGCTTAGGTCCGCGGAAGAAGAACCATTTGAACATAGCCTTGATGTCAGCAATATCTTTTTTGTTGATGAAAAGTGAATCAGGACCAAACAGCCGTTTTAAGAATGGCTGCTTGGAATGTTTTTTGGAGAACAGGAAACGGATACTCATCCCAAGTGTTACAAGGAAATACCCGAATGTTATAACAGCGCCTATGCGGTGTATTAAACCGGCAGAACCAATGCCTCCCAGGTAATCCATAAGAGTTTTTCCCCATGAAGTATAATTGAACTTAAGAGGAAGGCCGGTTAAAGCAAGAGCAAGAAAACTGGTCACAACAAACAGGTGCAATGTTATATGCACCGGCTTGAACCGCCTGTATACTTTACGTTTTATTATCACCTCTGAAGCAGGAGGTTTATCTTTGCCGGAAAAATCTTCGGCATTCCTTTTTTGTTTCTTTTCTGCAAAACCCCTGAATGTCCACAATAATGAGTGCATCCAGAAGAAAAGGAATGTTCCTGCAAGCAATAAATTCATAAATACGGTGATCCAGAAAAGGCCGGGGAATTTTTCCCTGTTATTAGGCTCGGCATGTGCAATAAACTTTGCAAAACCGTCACTGGCATCTTTATGGCACTGATTGCAGGTATTTATCAGGTTTACAGAGTTAACTGTTGAGTTTGAGTCTTTTTCCGGAAGTATGCTGTGGGAGCTGTGGCAATCTGCGCAGCCTGCTACTTTTTCGGGATATCCAAGCCTGATATTCTTGCCGTGGTAGCTTTCAAAATAAGATTTTGGAGCAATGGTGGTAACGCTGTTGCGTTTCATCATCTCTGTATCTGCGTGGCATTTCATGCATGCCTGTGTATGAAAAATCCTTCCGTTTGAAACATTATCTATTTTATCTATCGCATGCTTGTTATGACAGTCTGTACAGGTAGGCGCATCTTTGCTTCCGCTTTCCAGCGCTTTAAAATGAACCGATTTAAAATAAACAGTTTCTTTTTCATGGCAGCTGCTGCAAAGCTTTGCCGATGCTGTTTTATTATTTTTAATAGAAGTGATCTTATGAATATCAGCATGGCACTTTGAACAGTTAACAGGCAGCCTGGCAGAGTTGTGTACGCTTGTTTCGTGATCTTTGGCAACCTGGCTGTGACAGCTTGCGCAGTTAGTTTGTTTAAATGATACTATGCATTTATTCTTTCCGGCAAACTGCTTATCAACCGGTTTTGCATCGTCTTTTTTCATGGCAGGCTGTGCACATTAATGTGCTGTGAACTGATTTATTATACATGTCAGAAGGTACATGTTTTTCATGGCACTGCATGCACTCTGTATTGTTAAAAGTGTTTCCTTTAAGTATCTGTGCCGTTGCTGTGTTTGCAGCTGAACCAAATATAATTATAATAGCCGTTAATTTAAAAACTGCAGATAATAATTTCATACGATCAAATATTTTGTGTTTTAACTGCAAAGTCCGCCCGAACGCTTTTTAGTACTTATTTTTATCTTGGGTGCATATGCATCCTTTGGAAATAACTTCAATACCTCAGAAGGCGGAGATGATATATTTATGGATTTTCCGGAAATGGTTTTGCCTTCAAAAAGCTTATTCCAGTCATGCAGTCCATTATCAAGAATATAAACATTGTTCACGCCCTGTACTTTCAGGTATTTCCATGCCTGCACAGATACTGCTTCATTATCTGCAATCAGGATTACTACTCCCTGTGCCGGAAGCTGCGTCAGCGGCGAAATAAATTCAGGATTCAGCACATCTTCAGGCTTAACATTTTCAGAGCCTGTTATATGGAATTTTCTGAATTCTTCCTCAGCACGCAGATCAAGAGTAACAAGCTTTATTGATGCTTCATTGAATGTTTTAACATATTCAAGAGGGTGAATGAAAACATCCCGTGCAGCAAGCTGCCCGCCGTATTTGCCTTCCATCAGGCTCCATTTACGAACCGGGTCAGGCTGGCCGATAGTCCAGACTAAAGCTGCTGTAACAACCAAAACAGCAGCACCCGCAAGGTATGAGCGTTTTGATATTTTCCAAGACCATTTACCGCCGGTTTTTTTAATCCTGAAGAACTCCTCGGTTTTTTCGGCTCCGTAAAACATCATTATTGCCATAAGCACAACTGCAAATAATGTTGCGCCTATTGACCATCCAAGCCAGTCTGAAAGCAGATACCGTTCAGTAAATGATGAATTCCAGAAATCAGTGAAAGCAGGAAGTGATTCACCGAAAATTCCGGCTCCAAGAATAGTGCCGGCCAGAAAGAAAAGTCCGTCTATCTTAAGGCTTGCTGCTGAAACAACTGAAGTTCCGGGGCAGTAACCGCCTACTATAAATCCAACACCCATTATCAGGCCGCCAATAATTCCCGGCCATAAAAAAGTTTGGGTAACCGATATTTGTGAAAAATCCAGAAAACCCAGAGCTGATGACAGAAATATTAAAACCGCTGCAACCACAATTCCTGTAAACATAGTTTTCAAAACTGTCATATCTTTTAAATAGAACTGTGCAGCAAGCCGGCGTGAGTCACCGAAACCGGCAATTTCCAAAGCAGCGCCAAATCCCATGCCAATAGCAACAAATACGGCATACCCGCCGAATTTTCCGAGAACTGCAATTACATCTATAGGTAACATATTAAATTTTTTCTTATTTTAAATTTGGTTCAGCCCACAGGCGGCGTACAAAGTAAGCAACAGCATAGCCGCCGATAAACACACTGAACATAAAAGCCCAGCTTCCAAGTGAAAGTACAGCGCCGCCTGAAAGTGCCTGCCCTGATGTGCAGCCGCGTGCAAACCTTGCGCCATAACCCATTATCAAGCCGCCTATCAGCGCAAAAATAAGCCGCTGAACATTTGAAATCTGCGGACCTTTAAAAATTTCAAGCTTCAGTCTTCCGTTGATAAGTGCAGAGATCATTCCGCCTGCAAAAGTGCCAATTAACAGAAATACACTGGCATGATCCAGGGCATTGGTATCCCCTGCTCCCATTAAAGCAAATGTGCTCACCATATCAACATGCTGCTGCCAGAATAATTTTGTAATGGCAACATGTATGCGGCTGATAGCGCCAGAAGCTCCCAGGCCGCTGTGAGTCAGTGCATAAGCGCTGAATAATACTACACCCAGTAATGCTCCTGCAAAGTATGGATTCTTATATGGTTTTGGTTTGATTTTCATGTTACTTATATATTAAATAATTTATTTTCCCGGTCCCTGTAACGGGTCGTGTTTATAGCCCAGTTCTGCCCAGTTCAGCCTTCCACCTTTGGAGTGGCAGTCAACACAGGCAAGAGCATTTTTGCCTGTTGTAACCATGTGAGTTATAGGCCAGTACATTTTGGTTTTTGTGAAACCGTACTTTCCGCTGTAAGGCAGATTGTTCAGCTTTGCGCCTGTTTCAAGCGCATATGCCCAGTCAAATTTCGTCCAGAACCCTCCCTCACCGCTGGTTATGGGTGGAATAAGAATATTGTTTACTTCATCATAAGGCTGAACAGTATGATGTACTTTAAATGGCCAGATTTTTGCATTCTTATCATCACGTGAGCCTAATGGTCTGTTCATAAAGTGTTCAGGTTCGTCATCAAGTTTATCCCCCTTGATATATCTATCCATTTTTCCGTTAAACCAGGCATATGTTGGTATAACTCCTTCTTCATATTGGAATTCACCTTTTATCTTAAGGTATTCATGCGGGCTGTCTATCCTTGTTGAATCACCTGCTTTTGACCAGTCCCAAATCATTTTTGTCGGGAGTTTTTTTGCGAACTCAGGTATATGACATGTCTGACATGCTATCCTTGATGTATGTTTATTCAGCCTGGGCTCTTTATGCGGCTGATCCGTATGACATTTTTCACAATTAAATCTTACTGCATTTGTTTTTTCAGTATATGTAGTATTTACTTTACCTGCAATCTTATGATTTTTTGTAGTATGGCAGTCAACACACTGGAAATTCAGCTTACCCATGTGGAAATCCAGCTCCTTGTTTGCATTGATAAGCGATTCATCCAGGTCACCGTGCTTTACACCCATACCGCCGCCGCCGCTGAAATGGCAAATACCGCAATTCTCACGTGCGGGGCGGTGTACGCTTCCTGCAACCAAACGCAGGTCAACATTTTTATCAGGCATACCAAGTTTGGTTTTTGAATAAGTACCTGAACCGTCATGGCATACCAGGCAATCAACATTTTCTTCTTTTGAAAAGTCGTAGCTCATATCTTCCCACCCGTAGCCTGCATGACATGAAGTGCAGGAATTCCAGTTTCCAACAATGCTGATACAGAAGTTATTTATCTGGTTCCTTTTACCTATTGGGATATTTTTCCCGTTCCTTTCAACATCACCGCTTATCCATGTCCAGTGCGGGGTTTTCATTACTTCCATAGCGCTGTTGGGATGACATTCCAGACATCTGCGCGTTACTTCCTGAGGTGTTAAAATGGTATCTTTAAAATAAGCACTGTGATCAAGGTGCGGAAGCACTTTTCCTTCAAGCGGATTTACCGGTTTTGGCACAGTATTGCTGTCAGAGCGCGTATCTTTATTGCAAGAGCTTGCAGCAAATACCGTAATCAATGCTAATCCAAAATATATTAACAAATAGTGCTTAGTTTTAAAAATTATCTTTTTCATACAAACTTATTTCGACTCTGTTTTATTTTTTTATATGATTACAGAATTACTGATCTTAATACTTCCAAGTCAACGATAAATGGAACAGCATTGTCTGAAGTGATGACGTGCTGTTGTTATATTCTGATGCAATTGTACTTGGATTTGATGCTGTAAGCTCTTTATTCAAAGCCATTTCATATGCAAAGTTTACAGCAAACTTTGGTGAAAAGTTAAGTGATCCTCCTGCCATTACATGATTTTCTACTATAGCAGGGAAAACGGGGAATACTGTTTCTTCAGGTACCGGATTTGTTCCGTAGGTATATCCTAAACGGAAAGTGAATAATTTTGAGAAATCATATTCGCCGCCGGCGTGTATTATATATGAGTCTTTCCATTCCAGCGGAAAATTAAGCGAAAATGAACCAGTGTTGCCCATCATTCTGTTTATGTTGGCATTTTGTCCTCCTGTCATACTAAGCTCCATTTTTTCAAATGCTTTCTTCCAGTTCAGCCATTCAAAATCCATACCGAAACGGAATTTTTTATTAGGTGCAGCATATGAAAAACCGAATGATATCTGCTGCGGCATTGAAAGCTTGTTTTCAAGATCATATGATGCTTTTGCTCCGAGTGAAAGATCAATTCCCATCTGTGAAAATGCATTCATAGCTGAGTCCATTGCCTGCTGTTGTGTAATTCCGGGATAGTTTGTCATGTAACCCATTACAACTCTGCCGAAAGCATCGTTCATCTGGTATGTCATATCCATATCAGCTTTTCCGTTCTTGTAAGTAAGATCAACCGGAAGCGTATAGCTTAATCCAAGGGAGAACATTTCATTAATTTTGTATGCCAGCCCGATTTTTCCGCCGAAACCGAAAGCTGTAAGATCGCTCATATTTGCATATGCAGTTACTTCGCTGTATCCCAAACCGCCCTGGCTCTGGGGAGCAGAGAACATCTGCCCAAACGTCATACCTGTTTGAGGGTTTACTACACCTTTAAGCTCATTGGGTGAAAGACTGTAAGGCATACGGAAGTCCATCATGCTGTAATATACGTGAGCTGAAAATCCTGCAGAGAAATTTTTACTGAATTTATATGATAGTGAAGGTCCGCCCTGCATAACAGCAAATTTTGAAAAATATTCCTGCTGAATGTAATTTCCGTTTTGATCCTTAAATAACTGGTGATTTAACTTAAAATCTGAACCCATACCGCCATTTGTAAAGAAACCAAGACCAAGTGTTAATTTTGATTTTTTGGGAGTATATGTTACGCCAAGTGAAGGAAGCGGGTATGAATTAGAATTTCCTACTGCATTATTTATTGAATTTGTGAATTTAAGCTTTGGCAGCATCATGGAAAAATCTGCTTCAAGCATATTTTCCTTTAAAAATGATATCCCTGCCGGATTAGTCATTAAAAGGCTTGTATTATCAAAAAAACCGGTAGAAACTCCTCCCCTGCCTGTTGTTTTGGCATCAAAACCTATTAATCTGGTGCCGTTTTGGGAATATAAACCGGATATCAAAATGATGGATAGAAGTAAGAACCCTGTAATTTTCTTCATATTTTTCGTCTTTTTTATTATTTTCATTTATAATTGCCATTAGCAACTATACAAAAATAACAGGCAAGGCCGGCGATAAAATATGACCTGTTTCACAAAAAAATATGATTTTTATCGTTTAGTTGCTTATGGCAACTTATATAGGTAAATAGTGGACTTGATTATTGGAACTTTTTATATTAAGTTGCTATTAGCAACTAATAAAAGGGCTAATTTATTTATATTTTTATATGAAAACAACAATAAATATATACGGTGTAATTATACTTGCAGTAATATTTGCTGCTTTACTTGTTTCATGCGGCAAAAAAGATGATAAAACTGTTACTTATAATACTCCTCAAAAGGAACAATTTAAGAATAATTCTGTTAACAATAATAACATTAACAACAGTACGAATAACACAAGCACTGAAAAAATTAATAACAATAAAGAAAACAATACAAAAGGAAGCACTAAAATGGTACATTTAACAGCAGCTGAGTTCAAACAAAAGGTTTTTAATTACGAAACTGAAAAAGAATGGAAATTTACAGGTGATAAACCTGTTATAATAGATTTTTATGCTGACTGGTGCGGACCCTGCAAAATGGTTGCCCCGGTTCTTGAAGAATTATCTAAAGAATATGACGGTAAAGTTCAGATCTATAAAATTGATACTGAAGAAGAGCAGGAGCTTGCCCAGGTTTTCGGCATCAGAAGCATTCCTTCTATTCTTTTTATTCCCATGGAAGGCAAACCGCAGATGACTATGGGCGCATTACCAAAGGAAAGCTTTGTCCAGGCAATAAATGAAGTATTAAAGGTTAATTAGTTGATTGGGAAAAAATTGCTGCTCCTGTCAGGTCCTTAGACCTGACAGCAATAAAATAGTAAAATTAAAGAAACGAAATGATAAAAAATAAATTTTTAAAGCTTGGATTATACGCATTATCAGGCGCATTGATAGGATATGCATACTACTATTATATCGGCTGCACAAACGGATGTCCGCTAAGCTCAAACTGGTATATTACAACCGGGTACGGTTTGGTATCAGGGATAGTACTGGCATTGCCGGCTAAGAAAAAGTCTGAGGATACTGAAGAAAGATCAGCATAGCATTGAATCATATTTAGCTTTACCGTTTAATAAAGCCTGTTAAATTTTTAACAGGCTTTTTAATTTCCTGCAAAATAATTCCCGTTAGGTGTTTTATCCTGTTATAGCGGGTGAACATTACCAAAATTTCCCGCTCCTGCATTAGTTTATTTTTGAGATTGCTTCCCTAACGGGGTAAATGTCGCTTCGCTCCCCGCAAATTAAGTTTTTTGTTACAGACTGTCTAAATAGCGTGGCTGCAATATTTTATTTCACAGTATTCAGCATGAAACCACTCTGAAAAACCAAGTGAACTGTTTATATAACTCAATTTGCGCAATTCGTGAAATTCGTGGTTATATCTTTTTGACTTTATATCACTCCGATTTTATCATAACCAGCAGCATCTTAAAAGCCGTAACGGCTTTTAATGAATGGGGCTCACCTGCCGGCATAACAATTGCTTCGCCTGCTGAAAGCAGGTACGGATTCCCTGATATCATTATTTCAGCATCACCTTCCAGGACCTGAACATATGCATCAAATGGTGCGGTGTGCTCGCTTAACCCTTCGCCTTCATCAAATGCAAAAAGAGTTATATTACCGGATTTTTTCTTAAGCAGTACCCGGCTGACCACTGCTCCCTGCTGGAATTCAAGCAGTGAGTTTAAACTGTATTTATCTGTTTTATTCAGTATTTCGTTCATTTAAGTATTGTTTAATTGTACAAATATAATATTATATTCAGGCTTATAATTTGATATAAGTCAATTTTCAAAGAAATATATGATATTTTAAAAACAAATAATCCGGGAATTGACTTAAATTCAGAATTAATGTAACTTATATTACAGTTATTATAATTTCCAAACATTAATAATTAAACACCATGAATACATTAAAAATGTTCAGAACAACAGCAATCTTAACAGCTTTACTTTGTATTTTCACAATGTTTTCCTGCGGTAAAAAAGATGATACTTCAACCAAACAGGAAGAAAGCAAAAATGAACAGGTAAAGAATGAGTTCACCGAAACAAATGAAGACCTGCTGAATGTTAATTATGAGTATTTTTATAATGAGCTTTCCCCGCATGGTGAATGGATCGAGATAAATGCGAAAGATATTGGACTGGATATAAAACCCGGATCAACTATAAACGAAGGGAGCTCTGGTTATAACTTAGCGCTGGATATTCTTGGAATAAAAACCGCATACGCTCAGACAGATGAACAGCTGTTCAACATTTTTGTTTGGAGACCCTTTAATGAGCTTGCTGCAACTATGATAAATGAAACTCCCGAAAAACAATACACTCCATATAATAACGGACAGTGGATTTATACTGACAGAGGCTGGTATTTTAAAGCATCAACTCCGCAGGAAGACCTGACGTGCCATTACGGCAGGTGGACTGAAGACCCGCAGCTTGGATGGGTCTGGCTGCCCGGTAAAGTATGGGCTCCGGCATGGGTTGACTGGCGTGAAAATGATGATCATGTAGGCTGGGCACCTGTTCCCCCGGGAGCTTATATAAAAGATAACAGTATCAGCCAGTACTCAATAAATGATAACCGGTACACTATTGTGGAAAAAAGACATTTTATTGAACCGGGTGTGTATAAATACCGCTATCAGTATGTAGAGAACAAGAACAAAATAATGATCAAGGAAATGATAAAAAAAGACGGTATTATGATCAAGGAAAAGACCGTAATCAATAAAGGACCTGAAGTTGGTGAAATTGAAAAGAAAACCGGGAAAAAAATTGATGTAATCAAGATCAAAAAAACAGGTAAAAAAGATGAAGTGGGCTCTTCTGCCGGAGAAATAAGTGTATTTTCACCTGATTTTAAAACAGAGCAAAATACTCGAAAAGAACCCGTTACGAAGCCTCAAAAGCTTGTATCATACAAAGATGCTAAAAAAATTACCAAAGATGAAAAAGATGCCTTAAAAGAAGAAGATAAATTGAACAAGCAGAATGAAAAAGATATGAAAAAGGAAGAAAAGGAAAAAGATAAAGAGATGAAGAAAGAAGGCAAAGAGAAAAAGAATGATGATAAACAAAAAGATGATAAGCAAAAAGATAATAAGCAGAAAGATGACAAACAAAAGGGCAATGATAAGGAAAAGAAATCTAATGACGATAAAGTAAAAGATAAAAAAAGTGATGACAAGATAAAAAAGAATAAATAATACTGGTTGTATACTGATTTCAATTAAATAAAAAACCCATCCAAACGGATGGGTTTTTTTACGGTAAGAATCCTGTTAATTAACTATTTTTTAGAAAACTCGCCGTCTGCTTTAATTCTGACTTCATCACTTATTGCAAAATCAGGAAATGTTGAGCCGATATTAAAATCCGATCTTTTTAAAGTACCGGTAATCTGCAATCCGGCAACATCTGCATTGTTAGCCATTGGATTCTGTATAGTTCCCCTGTGATACAGGTCAACTGTAATTTCTTTTGTAACGCCATGCATAGTCAGATTCCCTTTCAGCTTATAATGCCTGTCACCTGCTTTTTCAATTGATGTGCTCTTAAAAGTCATTGTCGGGTGATTTGCTGCATCAAAAAAATCTGCGGTTTTTAAATGGTTATCGCGAGCTTCAATTCCCGTATTAATGGAATTTATATCAGCTGTCATTTCAATTACTGCATCGCTGAAATCAGCCTGGCTTGATGTAACCGATACATCAAATTTTGTGAAGTATCCTGTTACATCTGCAATTGTTAAATGGGTAACAGTAAATCCAAGCTTTGAGTGGTTCGGGTCATGTTTCCAGACCGTCTGCGAAGCTAAATTCACTGTTATTAAAAAAAGCAGCGCAAAAACTGATAATGTTAGTCGTTTCATTTTTCCTCCAGAATTTTTATTGAATTGTTTACCTTATGTGTTGCAACACATATTATTCGAAAAAAGTTCCATATTATGGAATATATTCAGGAGAAAAAAAGTATTTTAATAATTATTAATAATTTATAACTAATAATTATTTATTTACGTGAATGAATAAATCCTCTGTAAGGAATCGCGGATTGAACAGTAATAAATGCTTTAGGATCGATAGATTCAATTGTCCGGATTATTTCAGATCTTCTTTTTGCCATAGCTATTAAAACAATTACAGCTACTCCGCTTCTGGCACCTTCGCCGGGCATAATTGTTACACCAATTTTAAGAGATCTTAATTTATCAGCAATTTTATCAGTATGATATTTCGATATCACGTAAATCTGCAGGTAACCAGTTCCGAATTTATTTTCAATAGAAACGCCTGCTACAGTACCAATAGCAAATCCAGCTGAATATCCAAGAATATTCCACATATTATCCAGATTTTGCATAATAAATCTCATTGCAATTATCCATATCAATACTTCGATAAATCCATAAACAGCTGCCCTGTATTTATGTCCTTTAACAACATTCAGCATTCTTAATGTACCAAGAGATACATCAACAATCCTTGCGCACATAATAAAGAACATACCAGCGGCAATACTTAATATGTTCACTTTTATGCCTTTCTAAAAATCTTCAGTTACACCGGCTATCTGTTTGTTTTCACAAAACGAAAAATGTTCTTTATAAATCCTGTAAAAATAAAGTTCATCTTTTCCCCTGATATTGTGAGGAGCTTTTGAGCTTTCATTTAAAAACTCACTGTCACTTATGCCGGTTTCAGCAATCTTGTTAAATAAATCTTCCGCGCCAGAGCCTTCAGAGAATTTTAATTTATCTCTCCATAATATTTCATCCGGCAGATAGTTTTTAAATGCTTTGCGCAGAAGATATTTTTCGATCTTGTTATCACCTGCACACCTGAATTTTAACGGTATACTGTGTGCAAATTCAACAAATTCATGATCTAAAAACGGAACACGGGCTTCTATAGAATGAGCCATAGTCATCCTGTCTGTTCTCTGAAGATTAACATTATGAAGAGAACGCGTAAGCCTTAACAGCTCATCATTCAAAGCTCCTGAGCAATTAAGGTTCTTAAGATAGTGATAACCGCTGAAAAGTTCATCAGCTCCTTCACCGGTAAGCACTACTTTAATTTTGCCTTTTGCCGCCCTGGCTACAAAATAATTCGGCAGTGCGCTTCTTACAAGAGGCGCATCAAATGATTCCAGGTAATAAATTACATCATTAATATATTTCTTCATCTCTTTTTCTGAATAAATATATTCATAATGTTTTGAATTCAGGAATCCCGCTACTTTTCTTGCAGCCGCCAGGTCTTCAGAACCTTCAGTTCCTACAGCAAAAGTATGAAGTCTGTCAACGTACGGGTTCATTAATGCTGCAATTATGCTGCTGTCAAGTCCCCCGCTTAAAAAAATCCCGACCGGCACATCGGAAACCAGCCTTCGTTTAACAGAAATAAACAATTTTTCCCTTATAAGCGAGCATATTTCGTCTTCATTGTTAAGATAAGGATTTTCAAAACAGTCAATTGAATAATACTGATGAAAACCGGTAATATTTGAATAATAATATCCCGGCGGAAATTCACTGATATCTTCATAGCCTTCCAGTGATTTAATTTCAGAAGCAAAAGCCATAACACCGTTCTTGTTTCCAAAATAAAGAGGTTTAATACCTATCCTGTCTCTTGCTGCAAAAATGTTACCATTATCATTTATTATAAAAGCGAACATTCCATTGAGAAGTTTCAAACAGTCAAATCCAAATTCTTCGAATAAATGAAGCAGAACTTCGCTGTCAGAATCAGTTGAGAATCTGTGATTCCGGAGATATTCTCTTTTAAGCTCCCTGTAATTATATATCTCACCATTGCAAATAATACATTTATCACCTGTTTCATTATAAATTGGCTGCTTCCCTCCCTTAAGATCAATTATAGAAAGCCTGGTGTGACCAAGTATTATTCCGCTGCCGGCATGGTAACCAAAATCATCAGGACCCCTGTGTTTTAATTTTTCGCTCATACTGTAAATATCAACGGGATCATTTGTTCCGAATAAAGCAGTTATTCCGCACATGTTATCTGTTCCTTTCTGTTTTTAAAGTAAATTTATAATTTTCCTTTATCTTTTAAAATTTTATCAGTTCTTTCTTTTTCTTTTATAATTCTCCCTGAATTTTCTTCTACAGCATACCAGGCGCCTTCTATTAAGCTCGTAGTTATTTCGCCGCATAGGTGCACATTTCCCCTGAAATGAGGTGCATCAAGTAATCCGTATTTTATTGCCTTTGCAATAACGTTGGCATCTCCGTGCGGGTCTTCAGAAACATTTATCCCGAATGTATTTAATGCTTCAAGCAAAACTGCAGCTTCTTCAAGCAGCTCTTCGCGCCGGTTTTTAACCATTGCATCATTTTTCATATCAGGAAGTCCTTCCAGGCAGTTATGCAGAACGCCATGCGCAATATTGCAGCTTTCAATAAGCTCGCCCGGATAAGTTGCATGATCTCCTTCACTGAATCCAACAACATGAAGAATATGCGGCTGCAATGCAAGGCTCACAGCAATTGAAGCGGCAAGCTGCCCTTTAGCGATTGCAGGCACGGGAAAAAAATGCGCAATCCCGGCTCTAACTTCCCGGTATACCTTAAAATTCTCATCTTCAAGAGACTCAAGCATTATTCTCTTTGCTGTCATTTTGGCAATATCCATTGCCGGGTAAGTGCCCGGCGGAGTATTAAACATAAACTGTGATACATAATTCTTTACACCCATCTTTTTAGCATTATATGCTGCAAGATAACTCATAACTACTGCCAGTGAATCATGTGCATCTCTTAAGCTCCACTGGTGTGACTCGTTCACCTCAACCGGTATGTTTTTATCTGCATACCACTTCATAACATTTTTATTTTCTGTTATTGCATCGTATAAGCTGCGTTCAGATCTTCCGTCAATAACACTGTACCAGCAAAGCGGTATAGCAGCCCATGCATTATTGATAGTTTCAACGCTCATTTCTGCCCATTGCAGCAGATTATTTGTGCCGCTGTAACACCTCATAAGCGGAAAGTTGCCGCACCTTGAAGCATCATATATTGCCTTCAGGTGTTCCGGTTTTCTGACCGGCACGCCTCCGGCTCCATCCATTGCGGGATTCATTTCAGCCTGGTTAAAGAAAAATTCCTGGGCATTCTGGTCTGTTCCAAGGGAAAGTACATCAAGTACTTCTGCATCAGCAATTTCCTTTGCTCCCTGTATTGTTTCTTCTACATTTGGTCTGCCAAAGTGATGCCTAAGCAGCGGATAAGGATATTTTTTATTTATCCTGCCAATAAGTGTATTTTCCTGTGCATTATCTTCTTCTTTGTTATCACTTCCTCTAAGGTATGCTTTAATTTCTTTAATTGATTCTGTACCTGAAAATACCTTTTCAAACAATCCTGACCTTTTAGCAGCTTCAGCTGCAGGCGGGGTACCTCCGAAAATAAATTTTATTCCTGTTAAGTTATTTACCTTAACCTTTTTTTTCAGTTCTTCAAAAAGAAGCGCAGCAACTTCCGGTGTAAGCCTGTAGCTTACTGCTGCTACTAATGGTTTATGTTTAATTATCTCTTCTATAAACCTGATTACAGGTACTGCGGGACCTAATGATATTGTCTTAAAGCCTTCGGATTCCGCCAATTTAAGAAAGTGATGTAATCCGCCGATATGTACACAGCTGCCTAATGCAGCGCCAAGTATTAATTTTTCTTTCATCTTTCTAGTATCCTGATTTAATTCTTAATATCTGCCTGCCCAATTGATAGCAGCCTCAGTTCTTTGAGGCTCATATCTGCAATCCCCAGCTTTTCAACTGTTCTGCCTGTTTCAAAGTAGTTTATCCCGTTAAGTGATGAAGCCAGGTAGATCAGTGAATTTATTGCAGGTGTTTCTATATTAAATTTTTTACCCAGCGAAGAAATCGGTACTAAACTTTCTGGAACATCCTCATTCAAATACCGCATATCAAGAGTTGGCGGCGCCATTATTCCCCTGTACCCCGGGTTAGAATGTACAGCTTCGTAGAGATCTTTGCCTGCAGCACCGTAAGCAAGGTAAAGCCATTCCCTTGCGGTCATAGCGCGTATTCCAAGCGCTGCAGCAACAGCCACACGCTCTTTATCAACTTCTTCAAGCACTCTTGCAACAGAACGGGTTATTCCCTCAACGTAAAACTGGAACTCGTTTATATCCTCTATCCAGCCTGCATTTAAAATACTTATTGCAGGATGAAATACTGCTCCTATGTTATCAAAGCTTGTCTTAAAAATATTATCTCCCGGTACAAATTCATTATACGCCGGTTTAAGCTTTTCTATTACAATAGGAATTTTATGCGCTCTCACCGATGCAATCGGGATTGAGTTCTTAACACGGAATATATGCACATGCCCCGGTCCAACAACCCTTGAAGCATAAATAAATGTCTGCGCTTCAGCTACAATCACATTAGCCTTAACTTTTTTTTTGTTTAAAATCTGTTTAAACTCAAGCGCTCCAAATGTTCTGCCGGGATGAAGTATTACAATCTGCCCGTCACGTAAATACGGAGCGCATTTTTCTGCCATAAACCTGTGCGCATTGGCAGGAACAACAACCATAATTATATCAACACCATTTAAAGCCTGTTCGATATCTGTTGTTGCGGTTTTAATAATACCGTCACCTTCAATTTCACCGTCAAGTTTAATTACTCCTGTTGCTTTTATTCCCCATAATCTTTCTTCACTTCTGTTATAAAGATTTACTTTAAAGCCCATTAAAGCCAAATGACCTGCCATTGCCAGGCCTCCATGACCTGCCCCTAAAACTGCGAATTTTGGTTTTTCTTTACTGCTTAATTGTTCCATAGAAATAACCTCCTGTATTTATTTTATTTCTGAGATTATTGTAACGAGAGATTTTTAATGATCTTAAGGAATACTGTTAAAAAACAGATAGTGTTTACTTATAATTATTTACAAAATAAAATATTATGAATAAATCGCAAGTTAATTGCAATTAATTTTATAGAAAAAATTCCTAAGTTACTATTTTTTATTAATACTTTTTTATAAATTAATAGAATTTAGTTCGTTTATTTAAAGTTTTTCTAAAATTAAAAGTTATGTTAGATAAAGAAATTAAAGCTTATAATAATAAACAATCTGCAGCAGATAAAAAGATTTGTAATACACTTGCTGAAGAAATTGATAAATACCTCAAAGGCTCAGAAAATAAAGTATGGCATGCTCACCCTGTTTGGTTCATAGAAGGTAATCCGGTTGCAGGTTACAGCAAGCTTAAGGATTCAGTAAGGCTTCTGTTCTGGAGCGGACAATCGTTTAGTGAACCCGGTTTGCAAAGCGAAGGCTCATTTAAAGCTGCTGAAAAACGTTACACAGATGTTAAACAAATAAAGAAAACAGAACTTAAACGCTGGCTTAAGAAAGCGCGGGATATTCAGTGGGATTATAAAAATATTGTTAAACGAAAGGGAAAGCTGGTGCGGCTAAAGTAAGTTTAATCCTGTTTCCCAATCCGCCGTGGCGAACCAGTTTGGAAAACAACAAGCTGTAGAAAATCCACAGTCCCTGCAGAGTTCTTGTGAGCGATTTTTTATAAGACTGCTTCGGCAAAAAACGCCTCGCAGTGTATTCCCTGTTTTCGCAATGTCTGCTTTTAAGGACTATGGTGAAAAACCTAATCCAATTCGTGAAATTTGTGAAATTAGTGGTTATTCTTTTCTTTTATACCCATTTCAGAAACGTTAATCACCTTTAAACCGTTAAGATTTTTACCTTTAATATTTTCAATTAATCAGTTAATTTTTAATTCCAAATCACAAAAAATAGAGGAATTTACACAGCGGCAAATTGCCGTTTATTTTCATTTGAAAAAAATAATAACTTAAACTATAATTTATTCTATATTATGAGTAACACAAACGGAAACGGAAAATGCCCTGTAGCAGGGCATGGTTTCGCCGGCAGCGGAACCAAAAACAGCGACTGGTGGCCAAACCAGCTGAAGCTTAACATTCTTCGCCAGCATTCTGAGCTTTCAAATCCAATGGGTAAAGATTTCAATTATGCCGAAGAATTCAAAAGCCTGGACTACAAGGCAATTAAAGAAGACCTGAAAAAATTAATGACAGATTCACAGGACTGGTGGCCCGCTGATTTCGGGCATTACGGTCCCCTTTTTATCAGAATGGCATGGCACTCTGCAGGCACATATCGTGTTGGCGATGGCCGCGGCGGAGCCGGGCAGGGACAGCAGCGTTTTGCGCCGCTTAACAGCTGGCCCGATAACGCTAACTTAGATAAAGCGCGCAGGCTCCTCTGGCCCATCAAACAGAAATACGGAAAGAAAATTTCATGGGCAGACCTGATGATCTTAACCGGTAATGTTGCGCTGGAGACAATGGGATTTAAAACCTTTGGTTTTGCCGGAGGCAGAGAAGATGTTTGGGAACCTGACCAGGATGTTTACTGGGGCAGTGAAGCTAAATGGCTTGAAGCTGATAAACGCTATTCCGGCGAGCGCGATCTTGAAAATCCCTTAGCCGCTGTGCAGATGGGATTGATATACGTAAATCCGGAAGGACCGAACGGTAATCCCGACCCGGTTGCAGCTGCAAAAGATATCCGCGAAACATTTGCACGAATGGCTATGAATGACGAAGAAACCGTTGCGCTTATTGCAGGCGGTCACACATTCGGCAAAACACACGGCGCAGGCGAAGCAACTCATGTTGGCGTTGAGCCTGAAGGCGCAGATATTACCGAGCAGGGACTGGGATGGAAATGTGATTTTAATACCGGTATAGGATGTGATACAATCACAAGCGGGCTTGAAGTAACGTGGACAACTACACCAACCAAATGGAGCAATAATTTCTTCTGGAATTTATTTGGATATGAATGGGAGCTTACTAAAAGTCCTGCCGGGGCAAACCAGTGGAAGCCTAAAGGCGGAATGGGTGCAAACACTGTTCCCGATGCATTTGACCCGAACAAAAGACAGGAACCAAGAATGCTTACGACTGATCTTTCTTTAAGGTTTGACCCGGAATACGAAAAAATTTCACGCAGATTTCTGGAAAATCCGGACCAGTTTGCAGATGCTTTTGCGAGGGCATGGTTTAAGCTTACCCACCGTGATATGGGTCCCCGCGCGCGTTACCTTGGACCCGAAGTACCGGAAGAAGTTCTCATCTGGCAGGATCCGATCCCTGCATGTGACCATACATTAATAGATGAAAATGATATTACAGCGCTTAAGGCTAAAATACTTGCATCCGGAATTTCAGTTTCACAGCTTGTATTAACAGCATGGGCATCGGCATCAACATTCCGCGGCTCAGATAAGCGCGGCGGCGCTAACGGTGCGCGTATCAGATTGGCACCGCAGAAGGATTGGGCTGTAAACAATCCAGCTCAGCTTAAAAAAGTGCTTGATATGCTGGAAGGCATACAGAAAGAATTCAACGCTTCGCAAAAAGGCGGCAAAAAAGTTTCACTTGCCGATCTTATTGTGCTTGCAGGCTGTGCTGCTGTAGAAAAAGCTGCAAAAGATGCAGGTTACAATGTTAAGGTTGATTTCACACCCGGCAGAATGGATGCATCACAGGAGCAGACTGATGTTGATTCATTTAAATATCTTGAGCCTGCTGCAGATGGTTTCCGCAATTACCTAAAGACAAAGTACACTGTTTCAACCGAAGAGCTGCTTGTTGATAAGGCTCAGCTGCTGAATCTTTCAGCCCCTGAAATGACCGCTCTTGTTGGCGGTATGCGCGCTATTGGCGCAAACTGGGACGGCAGCAAACACGGAGTGTTTACAAAACGTCCTGAGCAGCTTACCAATGATTTCTTTGTGAATCTGCTTGATATGACAACCGTATGGAAAGCTACCGATGACACAAACGAAGTATTTGAAGGCAAGGACCGCAAAACGGGCGAGCTTAAATGGACTGCTACAAGGGCTGATCTGATTTTCGGCTCAAACAGCGAGCTCCGCGCGCTTGCGGAAGTCTATGCCTCAGATGACGCAAAGGAAAAATTCATTAATGACTTCGCCGCCGCTTGGGCGAAGGTTATGGATAATGACAGGTTTGATGTGAAGTAGTATTTAAGTAAAAAAGCAAAAGTGAAAAGTGAAAAAGTTAAAGGCATCTGAATGAGAATTCAGGTGCCTTTTGTAAAATAATTCAACTATGATGAAAGATATGATAAAAGCTTCACAAAGAGTTATATATAGTATTAATATGGCTGTTTATACCTATATGTTTTTAAGTAAAATAGATAATAAAAATCTAGATCCTAATAGTGTTAACTGTCATTTGGAATCATTCCTAACACATGCGAGAAACTTGAGTTGGTTCTTTAATAAAAAAAAACAAGATGATATCTATGTTGGAGATTTTACTTCAGAAACATTCCTGACTATACTAAACAAAGAACTCATAACGAAGATAAACAAATCACTTTCACACCTAACATATCACAATATTGATTATAAACCCTATTGGAAAATTGATTCCATTGCTATAAATCTATTTCCAAATTGTCTGAAGTTTTTAGAAGTTGACTTCTTCAGTAAAAACAAAATAGAATCGCCTTATTTAGAAACTCGTATCGAATTGATTTCACAATTAAAAGAAATAATTGATCAGCATGAATAAATCAATATGATTGTGGTGTCAAGTATATACCTGACACCGCTTTTAAAGCACCTGGATGTGAATTCAGGTGCTTTTTTTAGCGTGCCATTATCACATCAATGACTACCAAAATCTTTCCGCAATTTGTATATTTGCACACATTACCGGATTCTTCTATAATAATACATTTAATCAGGAATTAACCTGCAGCCCATGAGAAAAGTAATTGCAGCATTCAATATGACAATTGACGGATATTGCGACCATACCTCAGGCATTCCGGCTGATGAGATACATTTCCATTATGCAAGGCTGCTGGAGGAGGCAGGTGTGATTCTGTACGGCAGAACGACATACCAGCTAATGGAGTACTGGCGTGATGTGCTTGCAAATCCAACAGGTGAAAAGCATATGGATGATTTTGCAGCGGCAATAGATAAGGTGCCGAAGCTGGTTTTTTCGCGTACTCTAAAGAGTGTTGACTGGGCTAGCGCAAAACTTGCCGCCCGCAGCCTTGCAGAAGAAGTCCGAGAGCTGAAGCAGCTGCCGGGTAAGGATATATATGTTTCGAGTCCAAGCTTAATTTCACAACTTACTCAGCCGGGCTTAATAGATGAGTATCAGCTTTGCATCCACCCTGTTATAGCCGGCAGCGGGCTCGTGCTGTTTAAAAACATAACAGAGAAGATCACACTTAAGCTCACTAGTATGAAACAGTTTGAATTTGGCGGAGTGATATTATATTACGAACAGCCAAAAGAAACAATTACTAATTAACGATAAGTTGTTGGTCATAAGACCAACAACGGGGTTAAATTTATAATTTTAAGAACTTTTTAAAAAAATTGAATCATGAAAGTATTTGTTTATTTTTTTTGCATTTATTGCCATACTTCCGGTTGGCTTGATGGCTCAAAACCACATTGGCAACTGGAAAATGTCCGTATCTGATGAATATGGAAATAAAACACTCCTGGAAATGAACATTTCAGAGGATGGCATCTACACAATAGATTTTGGCGCAGATGGTATCATAGAAACCAGAGGAAAATACCTGGTTAATAACGGGTAAATGATCATTCAGGATACAGAAGGGAGCGACTGTACCGAAGCCGGTGAGTACCTCATTTTGATAGATGGCGATATCCTGACCATGACCCGCATATACGACCCCTGTCCGGGTCGTGGTGGAACCGAAGGAGTCATGACTATGCAGCGAGTTTGAGGAAAATCGCATATGAGCGGTTTCCCCCATTTGTTGGTTTTCACTCCAACGAATAACACCCTTCGCCAAACTGCCTACCAAAAAAACTCCCAATGCTTATATTTGGCATCAAACAATTACTAATACATCTATCACTATGAAAGCACAGGGCAAAACAGTTAAGGAAATTCTGGCAAACGTGCCAACCGAAAGGCACGAGGCTTTTAAAAAACTTCACAATATAATTGTTAAAAATCTGCCAAAAGGATTTAAGCCGGCTATAAGCTACGGCGGACTTGGTTACGTAGTGCCTCACAAGCTTTATCCCGCAGGTTACCACTGCAAACCCTCTGAACCCCTGCCGTTTGCGGGCATTGCATCGCAGAAAGGTTCAATAAATTTTTACCATATGGGTATTTATTCCGACCCTAAACTGTTAAAATGGTTTGTTGGAGAGTATCCAAAACACAGCAAACAAAAGCTTGATATGGGCAAAAGCTGCGTTAGGTTTAAAAAACTGGATGACATTCCGTATAAGCTCATCGGTGAATTAATGAAAAAGATGAGCGCTATGGACTGGATAGAAATGTATGAGAAGAACTATAACCCTAAGTCAAAGAAGAAGTAGTTAATAAACCTTCAAAATTTTTCCATCGTGAAACCTTTGAAACGGTTTGTCATTATCAGTACATTATTAAACCCACGATTGAAGTCGTGGGCTATTTTTTTTATATAATATCAATTATTTTGTATGAATTTTCATATTAACTGTAAAAAATGTCCGATAATAAACATCATAAGCACCACGACCACCACCATCCGCACAGCCATGAGCATGATCATGATGATCATTCAGGTGAGCATGAAAAGCGCACACGCTGGGTAGTATATCTTACGGCAGCTACAATGGCTGTTGAAATATTTTTCGGTTACTGGACAGGTTCAATGGCGCTGCTTGCAGACGGGTATCACATGGCAAGCCATGTATTTGCGCTTGGATTAAGCTGGGTAGCATATATTATTGCCAGAAAGTATTCCGAGAGTGAAAGATGCTCGTTTGAAAAGAACAAACTGCTTGCCCTTTCAGGTTTTACAAGCGCAATTATACTTCTGGTAATTGCAGTAATTATGGCAATTGAATCAGTTGACCGGTTTTTCAATCCGGTTGAAATAAAATTCGGCGAAGCAATTTTTGTTGCTGTTATAGGTCTGGCTGTAAATTTACTCAGCGCGGTTTTCCTTCATCACGGCCACGAGCACCACGATCATAACATACGTTCAGCATACCTTCACGTTCTTGCAGATGGGCTTACAAGCTTAACTGCAATAATAGCTTTAACTGCGGGAATGTTCTATAACCTGTATTCACTCGACAGCATTTCAGGAATAATTAGCTCTTTGGTAATCACCAAATGGTCATACGGACTGATAAAAGGTTCAGGTAAAGAGCTTATTGATTTTAAACAGAAATAATTAATTCATTAATAACATAAAATCTAATGGGCAAATTAGCAGAAATAAAAACCAAACAAACAGATTCAAGCGTAACTGATTATATAAGTTCATTAAAAAGTGAACAGCAGCGTAAAGATAGTTTAACGCTGCTTAAAATGATGAAGAATGCTTCGAAGGAAAAGCCAAAAATCTGGGGAAGCTCGATGATAGGCTTCGGGAAAAAGATATATAAAAAGTCCCGCCACAGGACGTGAAGTTGAGTGGTTTAAATTGGGATTTTCTCCGAGGAAAGCTAATTTTTCTCTTCACCTGGTGCTGGATATTAAAAAATATTCTGCAGAGCTAAAAAAGCTGGGCAAACATAAAACCGGAGTTGGCTGCCTTTATATTAACAAGCTTGATGATGTTGACCTTAAAGTGCTTGAAAAATTGATTGGGATAGCAGTAAAAGGCAAGTAATTAATTTAAAAACTTAAGCTTAGATATTATTTAATGGACGTAAAACATTATCTGGAAAGAATAAAGTATACAGGGGAGTTAACTGCTGATCTGGATGTACTGAATAAGCTTCAGGCCGCACATTTGCTTAATGTACCGTTTGAAAACCTGAACATACATTACAAAGTTAATATTGACCTTCTGCAAACATTTGATAAAATTGTTAAGCAAAAACGCGGGGGCTTTTGTTATGAATTGAACGGTCTATTTTATGGCTTATTAAAAGAAGCAGGTTTTGAAGTGAAAATGGTATCAGCCCGGGTTTATAATGCTGAAGGGGTTTTTGGACCTGAGTTTGATCATATGGCATTGATAGTTAAATTAAATAATGAAAATTATTTAACTGACGTTGGTTTTGGTGATTTTTCTTTTTACCCGCTTAAAATTGATCTCAACAAAGAAATTACCGATGAATGCGGAACTTTTAAGTTCGAAAAATATAACGGGAAATATTATGTTGTAAAAAAGCTGAATGATAAAAATGAATTTAAACCTGAATATATATTTACTGAAAAGGAACGAAGACTGGATGAATTTTATGGCATGTGTATATATCACCAAACAAACCCGGAATCACATTTTACCAAGGATTTAATTTGCTCGAAGCTTACTGAAAATGGCAGAATTACTATCAGCGGCAGCAAGCTGAAAATAAGGGAAAATGGAACTGTAAACGAAAAAATATTAAATTCCGAAGATGAAGTATTGTTTAATTTAAAAAATTTGTTTGATATAGAACTAAATTTTATAAAAGAACCTGATTAAAACATTACAAAATTCTATTTTAATCTCTGCCTCTTAAAAGACTTACCCGGTAAGGATATATTGTAGGTTTCATAATACCTGCTAAAACTGCGGGATCATTGTTCATAATATCAAGTGCTTCTTCTTCAGTTTCTGTTTCAATTATTGATACCCCAAAATCCCCCGTAGTAACCGGTCCTGCCATAACCAGCTTCCCTTCTTTTAATTTCTGTTTAAGATATTCAAAATGAAAACTCATGATTTCAGATTCTGTATCAGTCATTGTATTTATAAAGTTTTCACGGGGCTTTTTGATGATCAGAAATTGCATATATGATATTTTATTCCAATTTATTTTAACTGCAAAAATACTGATATTATTTTAAATATATAAAGCATTTTAAGCCGGTATATATTTAACTGATACCTGTTATAATATTTTTACGCATTCACCTGCATAGATTGACGCATTTGCCCGTAGAAAGTAAGATCAATAATAACTAGATTTGAAAAATTAATACTCTGACCATAGTTTAATAATATTATGAATTTAACGGAACAGATCAAAAATTATATTGCAAGCCACCCTGAGCCTAAACGCAGTGAAATGCAGGAACTCCATAACCTGATTATTGGAGTTATGCCAAAATGCAGGTTATGGTATTTAGACGGGAAGGATGAAAAAGGTAAAATAGTTTCAAACCCCAATATCGGATACGGAACTCAGATTATAAAATATGCTGACGGCAGGACAAGGGAGTTTTATCAAATAGGGATCAGCGCAAACACAGCAGGAATTTCTGTTTATATAATGGGTATAGAAGATAAGAAATACTTAGCTGCGGAATTCGGGGAAAATTTGGGCAAAGCCAGTATTACGGGGTATTGCATCAAGTTCAAATCCCTGAAAGATATAAATATTAATGTACTGAAATCGGCAATAAAATTTGGTTTTGAACGGGGTAAGTGATGATAAGAATTTCATTTTATTAAATCTGTAAAAAAAATCAAAACCAGGCAAATAACACAAAAGGCACTCAGATTTCCATCTAAGTGCCTTATTTTATTGGCGGAACCGATCCCGCCCTCGGCGGGACAAGCTGAGACTTCCCGATTTAATCGGGACGACCTCCTGCGTGATTTGAGATTAACCACTCTATATATTTTTTACTTTTCATTTTTTTAAGTAGTCTTTCCCGTTTTAATGCTTCAGTTTTAGTTTTATACTTTTCATAATAAACTAATTCCCATGGTATATAAGCCTTCGTTGAAATAGATTTTCCTTCATTATGAAGAATGACTCTCCGTTCAGTATTATCAGTAGCCCCTATATAAAATTTATCCTTAATTTTGCTTTTTAATATGTATGTAAAATATGACATAAAAATCAAAAAACCCCGAAAAACGGGGTTTATTGGCGGAACCGACGAGACTCGAACTCGCGACCTCCTGAGTGACAGTCAGGCGTTCTAACCAAACTGAACTACGGCTCCTTAAATAATGATTATCTGCAAATTTAAGCAAAATTCATAAATTTTACAAATCATAAATTCAGTATTAAATTTAAATTTACAAAACCTATCCGCCTTTTTCACTGTTTTTATTAATAATTGATGAAATCATAATTAATAATACTATGATGAAAACCATTAAAAAAAGAATAATTTATTTATTAGTATTTGTCCTTTGTATTGCAGGCTGCGCAAAAACAGGTCATTACGAAAAAGGAATGGAGTTGCTTAAAGGGAAGCAATATCCGGAAGCAATTTCGGAATTTCAGAAAATTGATGCAGGTGAAAAGGATTTCAGGCTTGCGCAGTCAAAGATAGCATATATTCAGGGACTGCAGGCATTTGGTGACAGCCTTTTCAGTGCTGCAGAAGTTCAGCTGGTAAGAGTATCAGGCGATGATGAGTATTACCACGAATCCCAGCTGATGCTTGATAAGATCAATCAGCGTAAATTGAGCAATACTATCCCTAAAACAGATACTTTAATTGTTAGAGAAGAAGTGATCGGCACAAAAGATGAAGAAAAATCAAAGGATAAAATAAAAGTTGAAACCGAGACTGATTTAGATAAAACAAAAAAATTCACTGCCCGGCAGCGTGACCTGATAGAGAAATTTGAATCTTTATACCGGTCGGCTTATACTGCAGGTGTGGAATCAAAAAGCAATTATTTAAGCAATATGAGATCAATTGCTTCAAGGCTTAATGCACTGGATTACGGCGCCAAGGAAAAGGATGCAGATGCCCTGGAACTTAAGCAAAAAGCTAATTTATGGATGAATAAAAGAATTGAATTTATAAACAGGCTGATCAATGATAACACTGTAAAAGAAACAAATACTTCCCGCTCATTAAAGGAAGAAGGCGATAAGCTTTACTATAGTGTTACTCAGCAGATAAAAAAAACAAATTAACCTTAAACCGTTTCAAGATATTTATGCACCATGCTTATGGCTGCTGATCCTTCTCCAACAGCTGCTGCAACGCGTTTTCCGGAACCTGCCCTTACATCACCGGCAGCAAAAACCCCGGGTATATTGGTTTCCAGAATGAACGGATCGCGGTCAAGATCCCATCCCTCCACTTTATTGTTTATCCGTTTAAGGTCAGGTCCGGTAAGTATATAGCCCTTTTCATCAGTCTGGATCATTCCGTTCAGCATTTCTGTTCTGGGTGCAGAACCGATAAAAATAAATACTGCAGCAGTATCCATTTTAAAAACATTACCGTCCGGAATATTTTTAAGAGTGATGTTTTCAAGTATGCCGCTGCCCTGTGCAGCGCACATTTCTGTTTCAGTCAACACTTTAATATTAGGAGCTGCATTTATCCTTTCAACAAGATAGCTTGACATTGCTTTGGAAAGCGAGGCTGCTCTTACAATCATTGTTACAGTTTTTGCATACCGTGCAAAAAACAATGCGCCTTGCCCTGCTGAGTTAGCTCCGCCCAGAATACATACATCCTGGTCTTTATAGGTTGCGGCTTCTGTCATAGCAGCGCCGTAATAAATTCCGGTTCCCAGGAATTTTTCAACACCAGGTGTTTCCAGCATCCTGACCGATACACCGGAAGTGAATACAACTGAATAGGCGGATACTTCAGTTCCGCTGCAAAGCTTAAGTATTTTATAAGGCTGTTCAAGCCTCATGGAAACAATTTCTTCATTCATTATTTCTGCGCCAAATCTTTTAACCTGGGCAGTTGCCCTTCCTGCAAGCTCCATTCCGCTAATACCGGATGGAAACCCAAGATAATTTTCAATTCTGGAGCTTGTTCCTGCCTGTCCGCCCGGGGCATTCTGTTCTACCACAAGGGTTTTAAGACCTTCCGAGGCGGCATAAACAGCTGCTGCAAGCCCTGCCGGACCCGCACCAACAATGATAATATCATAAAACGGAAGCTTAGCGCTTGTCTGCAAACCGGCTTTTTCCGCAATTTTGCTGTTTGCCGGCATTACCAAATTAGTGCCGTCTGGAAATAACACAACAGGCAGCTTGTTAACATCTCCTGTTATAGAAACAGCCAGCTGTTTCATTTCTTCATCTGAATCAATATCCACCCATTGATATGGTATCAGATTCCGTGAAAGGAATTCCTTGACTTCATAACTTTTTGATGACCATCTTGAGCCCAGCAGCCTGATACCTTCATAAGGCATACGCACATTTTCAGCCCAGTCATAAAGAAGCTCATTAAGTGCAGGATAAAGCTTTTCTTCCGGCGGATTCCATGGTTTAAGCAGGTAATGGTCCAGCTTTATTTCATTAATTGCTTTTATAGCTACTTCGATATCAGAATAGGCAGTAAGCAATATTGACTTTGCTTCAGGATAAATTTCTTTTACAACACCAAGATAAGTCATTCCGTCCATTTCAGGCATACGCTGGTCAGAAATAAAAAGCGCGACAGCCTCATTTTTCTGTTTTAATTCTTTAACAAGCTCTATTGCTTCATTGGCAGAGTCAGTTGCGCTGACGCGGTACATTTCGCGGTATTCATTTCTAACATCCCGCTGTATAGCGCGCAGAACGTGCTCATCGTCATCAACGATAATTATGAATGGTAGTTTCATTTTTTATCCCCTTTTGTATCCTGAACCGGGATATATATCTTAAATTCAGTATTACCCGGTTTTGAAAATACCTTAATTTCTCCGTTATGATTTTTAATAATCCTGTTAACCAGGTCAAGCCCTATCCCTGTGCCTTCACCAACTTTTTTTGTTGTAAAAAAAGGATCAAAAATTCTTGAGAGTATTTCAGGGGGTATACCCGTGCCGTTATCACAGATTTTTACACAAACATTCTTCGAATCATAAAATGTTTCGATGGTAAGCTCCCCGCCTTTTTGCATCGCGTATATAGCATTATCTATTATATTTGTCCATACCTGGTTCATTTCCCCTATATATACAGGAACTTCAGGTAAATTCTCAGCGAATATTTTTTTAATTGTAATATTCTTTTCTCTAATCTTATACCCCATGAGGGTAAGAGTATTTTCAATATCGCGGTGAATATCCGTGCATGTAAGCTCATTTGTCTGGTCCATGTGCACATGGCTTTTGATTGCGCTTACAAGGTGCGATATTCTTGACGAAGATTCGTGCAAGTCAAACAGTATCCTCTGTGAAATTAGTAAATTTTCAACCCAGTAAAGTATATGAATAAACTCTTCTTCACCAACATCATTTTTAATTACTGCAAGATCTTCAACAGTAATACCGGCATCAACAAAAGTATCTCCGGTAATTTCACTGCCACCTTTAACATTTTTCTGAAGCCAGCTTTCAATTTCATCCTCCCGATTCATTTTTTCTGACATACTCAGTTTTTTTTCTGTTGTTTTTTCCTTTGCCTGAACCAATGCATTGATCTTACTTATCAATTCCGGACTAATATTAAACTGCAGAAGTTTTCCGGTTAAGTCGTAATTATCTTTCAGTCTTTTAGTAAGTTCAGCGGCTATCCTGTTTATAGCTGATGCAGGGTTATTCATTTCATGGGCAATACCGGCTGCAAGCTTTCCAAGTGCGCTTACTTTTTCCTGCTGCAGCTTTATTGTTGCAAATGCCCTCGCTCTTTCTGTCATATAGCTTATAAGCCTGTTATTCAGTTCAGGACTTACTTGTGCAAGTTCATCAAAATATTTTTTATGAAGCTTAAATACTTTGGTAAATGCTACAGTGTATGCATTACCCGGGGATACTTTCATTCTGGAATATGGCAGCAAACCTCCTACACCGCCTGTTACGTTATCATTCTGGAAATTATAATACAGAACTTCCTGCCCGTTTACATCCATATAAAAATCGAATCTTCCTTCAGGTATTAGCCATAAATGTTCTGCAGGCTCATCCTTTTTATAGAAAAGAACTCCTTCTTCAATTTCGATATACTCCGATTTTTCATAGATCCAATTTATTATATCTTCAGGCAGATCATGAAGTACTACAACTTTTCTAAGATCGTCTATTGATTTATTTGGCATATAAATAGATTTTTCTGTTTATGAAAATAATATATTATGGCTGCTGATTGTTAAATAACATGATAGCACAATTTAAATACTTCGTAATATAGGACAGAATAAATAGAACAGGAAATTCTATATTAGATATGTATGAACTTTAATAACTAAAGCAGCTTCAGAATAAATTATAAAGGATCCCCGGTAATTATTTGCTGATTAAAAATTTATATCTTTTTAGTATTTCAAAGTTGCTTTTTATGAGTTCCCTTAAAATCTTCCGGTGTGTAAACATTCAGCCGGGTTACTTTTGCCTGATGCCTGATAAATGACGGGACAGTAAGCAATGCTTCTGTTTCACTGTCACTTTCAACAATAGCCCAGCCGGTGTGAACACCGGCTTTACATCCCCAGTTATAATGCGTGATATAACCAAGGTTTAAAACCTGGGTCAAAACGTTAGAGCAGTCTTCTGCTGTATGAGGAGATTCTACAAGAAATCTTTCCATTTTACCTTAATTGATTAATTATTGTTAAGGCAAATATAACAATACTTTAAATATATAACAATTTAAAGCTAAATTTAAATTAAACTAATATTTAATAAAAATTTATGTAAATAAGAGTATTTTTATCAATTTTGTATTTATTACCGGCAGGTATTGTTATTTTCCATTTATTTGACCGTCGAAAAATTTTATTACTTCCAAATTCATCATTGATGTTGTCCAGTGTCCAACATTTTCATATGTTCTGAAAACGGCGTTTATGCTTGACTGCTGATATACTTTTTGACACTCCAAATATCTTTTTTGTACGGTTTCCCCTATATTTTCATTGATAATTTTACGTTCTTCTTCATTATAAGCATCATCATACTGAACAGCATCATTATCGTCCAACTCACCCATATATATAAACTGCGGAATGGATTTGTAAGAACTTAGGTCAAATTTTTTCCCGAATAATTCTTCAAAATCGGCGGTGCCTATCGGATATTTTAATTGAATTCCGTTTAAATCATCCTGCGGGAACATAAGCTCCCCGTTAAATCCGCCAATAGCCAATGCATGAATTTTATCAGGGTGTATAAATGAAAAACGATTAATAAAAGTACCTGAAGCCGAGAAACCGCTCATAATAAATTTTTCTTCAACTTCAATATTTAGGTCTTTTAAAACATTTTTAGAATCTTTTATCATCTCAAGAAGCTGCAGGTCAAGCCGTTTAAGCCCGGCAGAATTTTCCAATATTACATCTCTGTCCAAAGCGTGAGTATAAGTCAGCTGTTTAGAGGCAGGTCTTGGAAATACAGGGACCAGCAAAGGGATTTTCAATTCAGTAGAAATATTATTTCCAACAGAACTGACCGATGCAAGGTGAATTGCATATTTTTTATGAATTTCCATACTGTCAGATAATTTGCCTGTATTGTTGGGCTCTACAAGCAGGAATGTTTTTTTGTTCTGTTGAGTGCCTTTGGGAATGAAGAGAATGTAATCATGGAAGAAACCTTTTGAAGTGTCTTTTCCAATAACAATAATGCTGTCCTGTTTATAAACATTTGCCTGAATATTCTGACAAAAAGTATAAACACCCTGCAGTAAAAAAATAATAATAATGATTGTTAGCTTTAAATTATGTGTCATTTTGCTGATTGGTTCCGATGCAAATTTTTTTTTTGATTAGTTAATAAATTAAAAAATTTATGATACACTTCACTCTGCAGTATCCTGCAATGCAATATAAAAATTAATTTTGAATAAATTAACTTATTCTTTTTCGTTAAACTTATAATGTAAGGGTCAGGCTGTATCAAATACTTTAAGTTTCAGTATAAAATTAAAACCAATTTACAAAATAGTAAATTGTAAATTTGGTCCTAATAAATTCTGGTATAATCCGGAAAACAAAATAAATTGATTTTCCTGATAACATATGCTAAAATCAATATTCTACTTATCTTCCAGCAATTCCAGCTGTTTTGCAATATCTTTTGGATACGTTTTCAGGTTATGACCATACCTAAGCTGCTCTTCCATCCTGCATGAATATACCAGCTTACCGTTCCATACAGTAATATCGGGACAGCCGTCACACATGCTCTGCCTGCCGTCTTCAAGTGTATCTACCGGCTGAATTATCATTACTGTCTGCAGGTACAGCTTTTTAAAAATCCTGAAAGGATTTTTGATATATCTAAAAAATGTGCGGCGCAATTTTTTATCAATTAAACCAAGCAGCATCATTGATCTTCCTTTGCCATTCATCTTAGGGCGTGTGTATGAGAGGTATTTCCCGGTATACAAATGGTGAGCTCCCTGGACAATTTCCATTGCCTTACTGCCCATATAACCGAAAATCCTGTCTTTGGTACCAACTCTTCCTGTCAGCAGCCATTTAAATGAATCCGCCTGTTCGCTTCCGTTTAGGTATGCACACGGGTTAAAATCAGGATAGGTTTTCCTGATCACTTCGACCAGCTCATCTGCAATAATATCTGTACGGTCAGGAACATCTTCATTATACACAAGAGTGCTCATATCAATTTTTTTAGGACCCAGGTAATAATCTACAATATCATTATTAACAGCGCGGTAAAGGATAAATACCATAACATTAACAATATCTATGTGTTTATTAGCCCATTTTAACAGGTCTGGAACATCTTTCAATGTATCTTCATATATAGTTGCATTAAATGAACACGAAATACCCCCCTCGTCTGCCAGCATTCTTGCAAATTTATAACGAAGCTCATTCAGCTCCACTTCATCGGCATCCTTCCAGCCCGGGCGGTTTTGTTTGCTGTCTATATGAAAAGTGAAGCCAAAAACTCCTGCTTTTTTTAAATCATGAAGAAGTTCTTTAGTGAGTGCAATTCCGTTAGTGTTTACAATAGGCTTGCAGCCAAAATCTGCAACCATTTTTACAATTTCTGTTATTTGCGGATGCAGCAATGGTTCACCGCCTGCAATTGATACACTGTCGGTTTTGCGGTAATGCATCAATACATTAAGCTCTTCCTTTATTTCATGCAGGGTTTTGTGGCTGTTCACTTCATTTTTACGGTAACAGCCCAGGCATGACAGGTTGCATTTTGCTGTCGGTTCAAGCCATGAAATAATATTATCTGCCAGATTCCACGGCAAACGGTAATACTCCAGGTGATTTAACCTGTTCATAAAACCCTCCATTAAAAATGAAAATATTCCTAATTTAAAATTTTGTAAATATAATAAATTCGCACAGGGTAAAAATATGACGAAAATCACTAATAAATATGATAATTAACTAAATATTACTTACTGTGATTATTTATAAATTTCTATAAGTTTCCTTTTAAAATAAATTTAAAAATTTGAAAACGGATTAAAATACAGAAATAAATCAGAAAACTCACCTACCGGAACAGAAAAAATCACTTCAAATCATACTATATGCAGGAATATATATTCTTACTTTAATTTTCAAATGTTCTTACTGTTCTGTAACGGATAAAGTGCTGTAATTAAAATGATTCTGAATCATATTTATAATTAATTTTTCTAAAATAAAACACATTGAATGTAAATATTAATATATAATATATTACAAAATAAAATTAATATATTATAAATATGAAATATATTTTTACTTTCAGTACTTTTAACAGTCAGTATTTATTCCAATAAATAATTTATACTGACC
>LLZO01000202.1 GCA_001567545.1 Candidatus Tepidiaquacellales bacterium OLB5 | reverse complement strand
GCATATGTTAAGATATTATCACGTGATTCATCAGGCGGGTGGATATCAAATCTTTTCGGCGGTGCAAACAAAACCGAAGGAGAAGTTAAATTCTATGTGCCTGCATTCTGGATGCCTATAGAATCAGTTAAAAATATCGGTGTAAGCTATACAACAAAGAATGCAGTACCTTCCCCTCAAAAATACAATGTAAAGCTCACCGGATTCAATTTTTCCAAAGAGGATGCAAAAAAGATCGCAGAGTTCATTTTCCTTTCAATTGAAGCTGAGAAAAACGATACTATCCGCAACATAAATTACGATATACAGGTAAAAAATTACAGGGTGCTTGGGGTGCCGTTTTACAAACAGCCTAACGGCAGGCTGAAAGATGCTGTTTTGGGGATTGAAGTAGCTTAAGCATACACCAGCCCCGGATTCCATTTCCGGTATTTTCCTTCCGATGCAAAAAAATAAGTACCGGTTAATTTTAAACCGGATATTCTGAATTTAAACTTACAGACCAGACCTATGACCCAGAAAGAAAAAGCCGAACTATTCCTTAAGCTGCATCATGACAAAGAAATTCTTGTAATAGTCAATTCATGGGATCCGGGAAGCTCCAGGCTTATTGAAGCTAGCGGGTTTAAAGCAGTGGGTACAACAAGCATGGGTATTTCTGCATCGCTTGGATACCCTGATTGCGAACAGATCCGTTTTTCTGAAATGCTTCAGGCAATAAAAAATATTGCGGATAAAATAACACTTCCCCTTACAGTTGATATTGAAGGCGGCTTCGGGAATAACACAAAGGATATTGTTACCAACATCAGAAAGGTCATTGAAACAGGTGTAGTTGGAATTAATCTGGAAGACAGTGTAAAGCTGAGCCCTGATTTGCTTGACCCGTCTGAGTTTTCTGATAGAATAGCAGCCGTCCGGGAATTATCCGGCTCACTTGGAATTCATTTGGTCATTAATGCAAGGACTGATTCATTTCTTACTTCATCGGGTCCGGCTAATAAACGTCTTGATGAATCGATTAAAAGAGGAAACATTTATAAGGATGCAGGTGCTGATTGTATTTTTGTTCCCAATGTTACAGACGTAAACAGCATTTCAACACTGGTCAGAGAAATTGACGCTCCTGTGAATATTCTTGCAAATCCTTCCAACGGAACAGCACTTCCACCCGGGCTGAAAGAGCTTGAAGAGATTGGTGTCGCAAGGCTCAGCGTTGGTTCCTCGCTGATGAAATCAACCCTGGCTTTGATAAAAAGAGTAGCAGATGAAATTATTACTGCAGGATCTTATGATAATTTGCTAAAAGCTTTGACACCAATTGAAGAAACTGTCAGGGCATACAAGATGGCTACAGATAATCCGAAAGTATGAAATAACGCTTTATTACCATCTCAGCAATTGAATCAATACTGCTATAGATGTTTCTTCCCGCCGGTAATTTGATTAATGACAATTTTTATTATTTTTGTATCAGAACTATTTAAACTATGGAAGCGAAAACAAAAAAACAGCTTAAAGAAGACTATAAACAAATGAAATTCAAAGCGGGAGTCTTTGGAATCAGGAATACTGTAAACAATAAATTATACCTTGGCTCAAGCGTAAACATGGATGCTATGTGGAACAGAAGCAGAGTGCAGCTTGATTTTGGCTCACACCCAAATGCTGAACTTCAGGCTGACTGGATTTCAATAGGTAAAGATAAATTTACATTTGAAATAATTTCAGAAATAAAGCAGAAAGATGACGGAACCCAGGATCTTGCCAAAGAAGTGAAAGATCTGGAATTATTATATCTTGATGATTTAAAGCCATTCGGTGAAATAGGTTATAATAAACAATCATAAAAAATTAAGATTTTAATAGTTGACTAAAAACCGCTTAGAAGCATTTAGTGATGGTGTACTTGCTATAATCATTACGATCATGGTATTGGAGCTTAAAGTTCCGCACGGTACAGAAATAAAAGACCTGGCTCCGCTCTATCCGTATTTTGTAAGTTATGTATTAAGCTTTATATACCTTGGTATTTACTGGAACAATCATCACCACATGATGCATACAGTTAAACATATTTCCGGCGGAATTCTGTGGGCTAACATGCACTTATTATTCTGGCTGAGCCTGATACCTTTTACAACCGGATGGATGGCTGAAAATCATTTTGCGCCGCTTACATTAACATTATACGGCATTGACCTGTTAATGGCGGCAATTGCATATTTTATTCTGCAGACTATGATCCTAAAACTGCATGGCAGTGAATCCATGTTAAAAAAAGCCATAGGTAATGACCTTAAAGGCAAAGCATCACCTGTCCTGTATGTATCAGCAATTGTTTTATCTTATTTTGATATTAGCCAGTGGGCTGCAGGTGGAATTTATGTTTTTGTTGCCCTGATGTGGCTCATACCTGATAAACGTATAGAAAAAGTAATTTACGGGAACAAAATCTGAATTTTACCATATAAAAGAATAATAACTAATTAAATTCTTTAAAATTATGGGTAAATTCGCAATTTTTATATTATTTTTCAGCATTTATACATTTTCAGCCTGCGCGCAGGAAAAATCTCCGTTTGTAAGCTTTGAAGACTACGAAAAGCTGATGGCAGAGGTAAAAGAGCACAGGAAAGCAAGAATGCTTGAGCTTCCCGAATATATTGAAATGGCTAAAGAAGAAAATGTAATAATCCTTGATGCACGCTCGGAATCAATGTATAAAAGCAAACATATCATGGGTGCGGTAAACCTGAATTTTTCTGATTTTACCCAGGAAACACTGGCAAAGATCATTCCATCTTTTGATACCAAAATCCTGATATACTGCAATAATAACTTTGCAGATGACTCTCAGAATTTTCCCACAAAAAAATCAATGCCTCAGATAAATGATAAAAAAGGCGGCGGAAACAGGGAAATTACACTTGCACTGAATATACCGACTTACCTGAACCTTTACGGATACGGCTATAAAAATGTATATGAGCTTAATGAGATTTTAAGTGTCAGCGATTCAAGGCTTGAGTTTGAAGGAACTTCAGTTAAATAAATAAAATTAATTTACGAGACTGCTTCGGAACTCCGTTCCTCGCAGAATAATTTACATCATAATTCACAGTTGTTGGTGTTATCACCAACAACTTAAAAAAGAGACGCCCCAATGGGGCGTCTTTACTTTTCCTACTGAACAGTTACATTAAAAGAAACAGTTTTTGCCGGCGCATCTTTTTCCCATGACCTGGAATAATAGAACATAAGCTTAACTATCCCCGGTGCCACTGCTTTTAAATGCCATACTTCAGCGCCGCCCTGCCCTGTTACAGAGCCTTCCGGCAGGTCATAATCCATTCCGGTTACAACAACCTGTGAGTTATCGCATACCATTCCAACCGACCAGGAATAACCGGTCGACTGGTTTGATTCAAGTGATACTGTAAAATTCTCGCCAACCGATGCTGAGATCTCTTTATCCAGCATTGTATATGTTTTTTCCTGCGAATAAGTTAATGCAGTAAACCCTGCAAGCATAAAAATAATTTGTAAAATTATATTTTTCATTTTATTATCTAAAAATATTATGAATAGTTTAATGTTATTTCTTATACCAGATTATTATTGCAGCTTATATATCTCTTCAGGGAATGTAAACTCAAGCCCTATTTCTTTCATAAACTGAAGGGAAGCAATCAGCTGCAGCTTTACCCTGTCTTCAACAGCAAAACCGCGGTATGTTTCTACTGTGTATGATTTTATATTGAACTTAGATACAAAATTATCCAGTGAGCTGTATTCCCTGTATGAATAATAATGAGTATGAAAAGTAAAATCACCTTCCGGAATCTTTTTATTCATGTTATCCACGCTTCTTACCAGCAATTCTTCAAACGGCTGGATACAGGAAATAATTATCTGCCCGTAGGCTTTTTCGGGATCTGTTAAAGCTTTCGGAGTCCATTTAGTCCGGGCTTCATGAAGGTTAATGATAATATCGGGCTTAACTGAATCAACCAGCCACATAAACTCATATGCAAGCCGGTACTCAAACTGCTCTGCTTTAAGATCACCCGGAAAAGCATGGTTAAAATCAAAGTTAACCTGCCTTGTATTCTGTTTGCAGGCTAAAATATTTGTCCGCGGAATAACAATTAATGTGCCGGATTTAAGATTGATATACTTTACTATTGAATCACATGCCATGTAAGAAGCTATTTCATCACCGTGAATTCCGCCGTCAAGTATCATAACCGGGCCTGGTTTGGAACCTTTGAACACAAAAAAAGGAGTTTCGTATTCATCATTCAGGCCGAAATAATCCTGGCGGATAAACGTGTAATTCCCGGCTGTTGAATATGATGAAGTATCGCTTCCTGCATATGTATATGCAGAAAAAATTAGAACAGTTGTATATAAAATTTTTCTTATCAATTAGTAGACGCTAATATTAATAGTTCTGGTTTTGTGTGCAATTAGGTCACCCTTTTTTACATAATTCAATGTAATAATTGTTTTACCTTTTTTCAATCCTTTAAATTTCAGTATTTGTTCAGCCGGATCTGATTTTTTTTCACCGTTTACAGTCTCTTTCCCTTCAAATACTGCGATAGTTTCATCTGAATTAGAAGCAACAATCCAGTCATATCCCCCGAAAGTATCTGCGGTCATATTTATTGATGCTGTATTGCCTGCACTAATAACAAGGTTATCGCCCTTATAGTTCTGGTATCCTGAACATGATACCAGAAAAAATGAAAGAGAAATAATAATGACAATTTTTATTGATTTCATTTAGATAAAATGTTCTTATTTTGAGATTGTTTCCCCAACAGGATAAACGCCGCATACGCACCCCGCAAATTATTCTCAATAACCTATAGCTGCTCCGTAACCGCGGCGGTCGCTGTGACCGTAATATGTATGATTTTTCCAGTCAACCAGTATTGCCTCTACTCTTCCGTAATCTGAGATCTGTTTAACCTGGTGTCCTTTTTCCTGCAGTTTAGCCAGAACTTCGTCATCAATTGCCCCTGCTTCGTACTGAAGGTATTCCGGCAGCCACTGGTGGTGAAACCTGGGCTTATCTATAGCAGAATCAAGCGGCATTTTAAAATCTATTACATTAATAATTGTTGTAAATACAGATGTAATTATCCTACCGCCGCCGGGTGAACCAACAACCATGAACGGGCTTCCGTCCTTTAATATTATTGTGGGAGTCATAGAGCTTAGCATTCTTTTTCCCGGCTCAATTGCATTGGCTTCGTTTCCAACCAGCCCGAACATATTAGGCTCGCCCGGTTTTGAAGCAAAATCATCCATTTCATCATTCAGCAGGAAACCTGCGCCGTCAACAACTACCCCGGAACCGTATGTGTTGTTCAGAGTTGTTGTAACACTTACCATATTGCCGTCTTTATCTATCACACTGTAATGCGTTGTCTGGTCTGATTCATTTATAAAAACACCGGGCTTTATTTCTCCCGAAGGTGTTGAATTATTACTTATCTCATTCCTTCTCTTCTTTGCATAATCTTTGCTGATAAGCTCATTAACAGGCACTTTCCAGAAATCAGGGTCACCGAGATGCTCGGACCTGTCAGCATATACGCGTTTCATGCTTTCAATTATGTTATGCAGGTAATTTGAATGATCTTTAATTCCGTTATAAACATCGTTCCTGTCCGGTATCTGTTCGTATTCAGCCATGTTAAGCAGCTGCGCAAGCGCAATGCCGCCGCTGCTTGGAGGCGACATTGAATAAACATCATATCCTTTATAATTTATATGAATTGGTATTCTTTCAACCGGATTGTAATTCTTAAGGTCCTCAGAGGTTATTATTCCCCCTCCTCTCTGCATTTCTTTAACAATAAGCTCTGCAGTAACTCCGCTGTAAAATCCATCCCTGCCGTGGATGCTTATGAGCTTTAGAGTGTTTGCAAGATCTTTCTGGATAAACAGCTCGCCCCCTGTATAGTTTAGCCCGTTTTTTGTAAATACTTTTTTAGTTGAGGGGAATTGTTTAAACAATTCATATTCACCGTTTAATGATGAAGCAAGCTCCTGTTCCATTTCAAAGCCGTCTTCTGCAAGCTTAATTGCCGGTGCAATTATTTCTTCCCTTTTTTTAGTTCCGTATTTTTCCAGCGCATAAAGCATCCCGGCTACTGAGCCGGGGACTCCCGCTGAGAGATGCCCAACCTGACTTTTATCCGGGAGAAACTCTCCTTTATCGTTTAAGAACATATTGCGTGTTGAGCCTGCAGGCGCTTTTTCGCGGTAATCAATTGCAGTAACGGTATTTTTAATCTTTATTACCATAAATCCTCCGCCGCCTAAGTTGCCTGCCTGCGGATATGTTACTGCCAGCGCAAATCCGATTGCTACAGCTGCATCAACGGCATTTCCGCCGCTTTTTAAAATATCAATCCCAACCTGCGAAGCATATTTGCTTGCAGAAACCACCATTCCGCTGGTTCCAGAAACATCAGACCGGAAATTTATATCCTGTTTTTTTCTTTGTGTGCCGTTTAAGGGGTTATTGAATTGTGATGCATAATACAGAAATAATATTATAAGAGCAGTTGTAACAATAAAACCCAAATTTTTCCTTACCATAAATAAATATTGAGTTAGTTACAAATTAAGTAATAAATTCAGATTCAGTTATCAGAACAGGCGGAGCCTGATGCCGTCTTTTTTCTATTTTCCTTACAAGCTTGTTGATATTTAGCAGCGCTTTGTTGATGTTATCATACATTTCATCTTCGTTAAGCAGCTTGCCGACTGTTGAATTTGAATCGCTTGCGCCAAGCACAAGACTGTTCAGGTTTATTGTAAGTGAATCAAGCCTGGCAGTAAGCACTCTTACATCCTGCATAGTTTCCTTAAGCTCCGGCTTGGTATCGGTAACAGTATTATCAACATTTGTTGCTATATTGTTAAGCTTTTGCGTAAGTGAATTTATACTGTTCCTTGTATCTGCCAGCATAAGATTCAGGTTGCGTGAAGCAAGATTAAAATTGCTCGCTGCACCTTTAATATTGGTTTTAAGCCCGTCATCACCCACAATTGAATTAATATTATCAACAGTAACTGTCATTTTAGTCATTGCAGTATCAAGCTTTTTGGCAATAACCTTTACATCTTCTCCAACTTCATTCATAGTTCCTATAAGCCCTACAATATCATTTGTTTTGGCACCAACAAGCGGTTTTGTTATATCTGCATTTTCCTTAGATGTGCCGGGTTTAATATAGATCTGTTTGCCGCTCATAAGCTCTATCATGGCAACTGATACATCATAATCTTTCCTGAGGGTAACTTCTTTAGATAATGAAAAATCCACTCTTACAGAATCACCCGGTGCTAATTCAATTTTTGTGATCTTTCCCTTGGTAACACCGTTCACACTCACAGGGTCGCCTTCTTTCAGGCCGTTCACATCAGAAAAGTAAACAGTCAGGTCATTGGTTTCCATCCCGAATTTAAGGTCTTTTAAGAATGCAACACCCCATAAAAGGATTATAATAGATACTACTACTGTTATTCCAACTTTTAACAGAGTTTTTTTATCTTTATCCATAGTTGTTAATAACCGGATTTACTTTGTAAAATCAACAACTTTATATTTAAGCTTGCCTGCGGGTACAACAATTTCTACTTCTTCATTTTTCTTTCTGCCAAGCAGAGATTTACCGATTGGTGAAGTTACGGATATTTTATCCTGTTCCAGGTCAGCTTCTTCAGGAGAAACAAGCTTATATGTGAACTCTTCCTTTGTTTTAAGGTCTTTAAGCTTTACATTATGGAGAATATAAATTTTATCATTAGGCATATCATCAGGTGAAATAATTTTTACCCGTGAAAGCATTTCCTCAAACTTGCCTATACGCATTTCCAACTGTTCCTGCTGATGTTTAGCAGCATCATATTCTGCATTTTCGCTGAGGTCGCCGTGCGCCCTTGCTTCGGCGATCTTATCGGCAATATCTTTTCTGCCTCTTGATTTCAGATCATTAAGCTCTGTTTCAAGCTCATGAAGCCTGTCCTTTGTTAAGTATACAAATCCTTTGTTGTTTGAATCCATGTTGATCTAATTCTCCTGATTTTTGTTGATTAAAAGTAAATGTCCCAGTTTATCTCTTTTGGTTTTTAAATATCTTTCGTTTACTGAATTTGCCGGTATTTCTATTGGAATACGGTCAATAATTTCAAGCCCGTAACCTTTAAGGCCTACAACTTTTTTGGGATTATTCGTCAGCAATATCATTTTTCTAACGCCAAGATGCCTTAATATCTGAGCGCCTATTCCATAATCCCTTAAATCTGCTTTAAAACCAAGGGCTTCATTTGCTTCTACCGTGTCTTTGCCTTCATCCTGCAGTTTGTATGCTTTAAGCTTGTTAGCAAGCCCGATACCCCTGCCTTCCTGCCTCATATAAAGTACTATTCCGTTCTTCTCGTGCTCAATAATCTTCAGGGATTTTATCAGCTGCCCCTGGCAGTCGCATCTTAATGAACCCAGCAGGTCGCCTGTTAAACATTCGGAGTGTACCCTTACCAATATAGGTTTATCAGGGTGAATTTCACCTTTTACCAAAGCAAGGTGCTCTTTATCATCAACCATGTTTTTGAACAGGTGAAGCCTGAAAACCCCGTGCCTTGTAGGAAGGTTTACATCAACAATTTTTTCTATCAGCACTTCACGCTCAAGCCTGTAATTAATCAGGTCTTTGATTGTAATTATTTTTAGTTTATGTTTTCTGGCAAGCTCAAAAAGCTGCGGCACTCTTGCCATTTCTCCGTCTTTTTTAATAATCTCGCATAATACCCCTGCAGGGTAATGCCCTGCAAGCTTTGCAAGATCAACTGCTGCTTCTGTATGTCCTGCACGTCTTAATACTCCTCCAGGGAAAGCCCTTAAAGGAAACACATGACCCGGTCTGCCAAGGTCTTCAGGCTTGGTTTTTTTATTAACCAGCCCCAGTATTGTTTTGTTCCTGTCAGAAGCTGATATACCTGTTGAAGTACCATGTACATAATCTACACTTACTGTAAAAGCAGTTTCATGAAGCGCCGTATTATGCGCTGTCATCATGTCCAGCTTCAGTTCTTTAAGCCGTTCATCTTCCAGAGGTACGCAGATAACACCGCTTGTGTATTTAATAAGAAAATTTACAAGCTCGGGTGTTGATTTTTCAGCTGAATATATAAGATCTCCTTCGTTTTCCCTGTCTTCATCATCAATTACTATAACACATTTACCTTTTTTAAAATCAGCAACCGCTGATTCAATTGAGCTGAACTTATATTTGCCGTTCCTGTCTGAATTCCTGTTCCCGTTTGATACTGGATTAACCGGATTCTTTTTAATCTTTATATTTTTCTTTTTTTGCTGTATGTTCTTTCATAAATAAAATGTGGCGATCTTATTAAACGCCACAATTAAAACTATATTTTCAGTTAAACTGAATTATTTTTTTGCCTGATCGGTTAAGCCAACAATTGTTCCGATTGCAGCTTTATCCATCTTTACCTTTACGTTGTCTGCTATTTTTACAAGAACAGAATCATCTTCTACACCTTCAACAGTACCGTGTATACCGCCTGATGTGATTATTTTATCACCCTTTTTTACGCCTTCAAGCAGTTTGGCTCTTTCCTTCTGGCGTTTCTGCTGCGGCCTTAAAATGAGAAAATAGAATACCGCTATAATAAGTATAAACGGCAATAATGAGCTTACAAGGCTTGCCATTCCGTCTGTTTGCTGCTGTAATATTATGAATAAAAAGTTCAATTTAATATACCTTCCTTAAATGAATTACTTAATTTTAAACTGTTTTTAGCTATTATTAATTCCTGAATTATACTTTTCCAGAAAATTTTTCTTAAACTCTGTGAAGCGGTCTTCCAGTATTGCTTCCCTGGATTTTTCAACGAGGTTCAGATAAAACCTTAAATTATGTATTGTTGCAAGCTGCGCTGCAAGCATTTCATCACACATGAACAAATGCCTTAAATATGCCGGCGTAAAATTATCCGATGTATAGCTTGATACTTCTTCATCAATTGAGCCGAAATTGAATTTATGCTCAAGATTCCTTAACCGCATTTTACCTTTAGAGGTGAATAATGTTGCATTCCGCGCATTCCTTGTCGGCATAACACAGTCAAACATATCAACACCGCGCTCAATAGCATTCAGCAGATCTTCCGGTGTACCGACACCCATTAAATATCTGGGTTTATCAGCAGGCATAAATTCAGTTGTGAATTCAACTATATCATACATCACCTCATTAGCTTCACCTACTGCTAGTCCGCCGATCGCATAGCCTTCAAAATCCATTTCAGCCAGCTCAAGCACAGAGCGTTTGCGAAGCTCATTATAAGTTGAACCCTGTATTATCCCGAACTGGTGCTGTTTAAAACCGTACATCTCTTCAGTTCTCATGAATTCTTCCCGGCTGCGTTTTGCCCACCTTCCGGTAAGCTTGACTGATTCTTCTACTTTTTCATAGGCTGCCGGATTTTCCAGGCATTCATCAAGCACCATCATAATATCAGAGCCAATTTCACGCTGGATGTTCACAACCTTTTCAGGTGTGAACATATGGCTGCTGCCATCCAGATGTGATCTGAATTCAGCGCCATCATCTGTAATTTTCCTTAAGGCTGATAAACTAAAAACCTGAAACCCGCCGCTATCTGTAAGTATCGGCTTGTTCCAGTTCATGAATTTATGCAGTCCGCCTGCCCTGTTTAAAACCTCAGTTCCGGGTCTTAAATAAAGATGATAAGTGTTGCCAAGTATTATCTGCGCGCCAATTTCTTCAAGCTCACGCTGCTCAATGGCTTTCACAGTTGCCTGTGTGCCGACGGGCATAAAAATAGGAGTCTGAAAAGAACCGTGTGAAGTGGTTATTTCCGAAACTCTTGCTTTACAGTTACCTGACTGAGAAAGAACCTTAAAGAACATTTATAAATGTCCCCATAATTACAAAAATACTTAATTTTGTTAAGATAATCAACAAATTTTTGCGTACTATATAATTCAGTTAATTCTTCAAATAAACACTTTTACTGAACAATTTAAACCGCTTTGATAAAAAGTACCTGATAACCAATAAAGCAATAATTATCCCAACCACATCTGCCAGCCAGTCCTGAACTTCGCTTGAACGGTTTGGAACAAAATACTGGTGGATTTCATCGGTTGCACCGTATATTATTGATAAAATTCCCGCAGAAAGATAAATATTATTTGTCAGTATATTCCTGCTGTGAATATTAAGCAGTGAAATATAGCATAAACCGGCAAGTACTCCAAAAACTCCCATATGCACAACTTTATCGAAGCTGATTATTTCTACTTTTGGCAGCTCAATTGCAGGGAAACTGGATTGAATAAATATAGTTAATGCCCAGGCAATCACCCAAAAATGATATTTAAAAAAATTTTTCAGCTTACTCTAAGATCTCCGTAATTACACCGGGTATCAGGTCAATCATATCTTTCTGCAGTGCGGTTTGCCTGTTCCCCGCTTTACCGGAATACTTCTCAGCAATCCTGCCGAGTATATAATTTCCGCAAAGCATAGCAGATAAAGTATCTTTTGTTTGCGAAAGCATAGATACAACAATTCCTGAGAGTATATCGCCTGAACCGGCAGAAGCAAGCTGTTCATTCCCCGTGTTATTAATGTAAATTTTCCCTTCAGGCGTACAGGCAAAGCTTGTTTCTGATTTCAATATAACATTTACATTATATTCTCCTGCAAACTTTCTGACAGCTAAAAATCTATCAGCAGTAATATCATCCGTTGTTAACCCGCTTAATTTTGAAAATTCGCCTATATGAGGAGTTAAAATTATATTTTTGTTACTTATTTGTTTCAGCAGGTTTAAATTCCCCGCAAGCAGTGTTAACGCATCAGCATCAATTACCATCGGCTTTTCGCAGCGGGAAATAACCTCAAACAGAAATTCTGCAGTACTGCTGTTCAGTGATAAACCCGGGCCAATCAACACTGCATCAGCTTTCGCAAGCTGTTTGTTTAATTTATCAAATGCTTCAGCTGATATCGTTCCTTCATCTGTTTCTGGCAGTTCGGTTTTAATAACTTCATAAAGCTTCCTGCCGAAATGAGCGCTTAATGATCCCGGGTAAGCAGCCATTACTGCACCGCTGCCTGCCCGTAATGCAGCAAGCGAGCTCATTATCAATGCCCCTGATAATCCCTTTGAGCCTCCGATAACCAGCGCTTTGCCGTTTGAATATTTATATGATGTTTTTTTACGGATTGGCAAACCCCGCTTAACATCATCTTCTTCAACAATATACTTATTATAATTATTGTATTTTTCAATCAGCTCATTTGTTATACCGATAGGTACCACAAATAATTGACCGGTATTTTCCTTACCCCTGCCGTTTAATAAATTGGTTTTAACCGCGCCCATTGTTATTGTATAGCAGGCATCGATTATTGCTCCCCCGCTGTTATCTTCCCCCAGTCCGCTTGGTACATCAACTGAAATAACATCTATCTTTATATTTTTATACTTTATTTTATTTACCTGGTTAATAATTTTTTCGTACAGTCCGGTTACACTGCCCTTTATTCCGCTTCCAAGAAGCGCATCAATTATTACCGCTTTCCCTTTAATTCTTTTTAAAAAATTATAAAGTATGTCCGGTTCACTTTCTGTTACATTATATATAGTACATAACTCAGAAGAAAGTTTAACCAGTACTTCATAATTTACAAGGGCATCTCCCTTCAGTTCATCCGGCTGAGATAAAGTAAATATTTCAACTGGAATTGAATTGATAAGAAAATGGCGCGCTATAACAAATCCGTCACCTGCGTTATTGCCCTTGCCGCAAACGATAACAATAGTACGTTCGGCAATATCAGGGTAGATAGTTGTAATTACATCGAATGCATTTTTGCCTGCATTTTCCATTAAAATTAAAGAGGGAATTCCCTCTTTTTCTATAATGGATTTTTCAGCTTCCCTTATTTCCGCAAATGTAAAGGCGGGTTTCATAAATTTTTATATATTTTTAATTTTAGTTCAGTTGATCAATTTTTTCATTTCTGCAATTGTTCCCGCCGGATCTTTTGAACCGAAAACAGAATTGCCGGCAACAAATACATTTACACCTGCATCGCTTAACATTTTTATATTACCGGTACCTATTCCGCCGTCCATTTCGATAAAAGCCTTACTGCCTGAGCTTTGTATCATAGCAGAAAGCTTTTTGGCTTTTTCAGTTGAGCTTTCAATAAACTTCTGCCCGCCGAATCCGGGATTTACCGACATTAAAAGAATAAAATCTGCATACGGCAGAATTTCTTCGAGTACATTAACATTGGTTGCCGGATTTACTACAACTCCCGCTTTTGCGCCTGCATCTTTAACCTGCTGAACAAGCCTGTTAAGATGGTCTGATGCTTCATAATGAACGCTTATCCAGTCTGCACCGGCTTTAGCAAATTCATTTACATATTTTTCAGGTTCACTTATCATTAAATGTACATCAAGGGGCAGATTGGTAAGTTTTCTGATATCTGCAACCATTTTGGGTCCGAAAGTGATATTAGGCACAAAGTGCCCGTCCATCACATCCAGGTGAAGCAGGTCAGCGCCTGCTTCTGTTATCATTTTTACCTGCTGTTCAATCCTTGAAAAATCCGCTGAAAGTACTGATGGAGCTATTAGTTTCATATTATTCCTGTAATATGCTCAGAAATTTGTGCCGCCGTCATTTTTCTTTGTACCGTCTTTTTTATCCTTGTCATTTTTAGGCTGCGGCGTTGTTTTTTTCTCATCCTTCTTATCTGTAGGCTTGGTCTTGGTATCAGTTTTTTTGTCTTTATCCTGAGGCTTGGTTTTTACATCATCTTTTTTATCCGATTTTTTGTCATCCTTTTTCTTATCGTCTTTTTTGCTGTCATCCTTCAGATCACTGTCATCTGGCTGTATTTCTTCTTCTTTTTCCTTCAAACCGTCTTCTTCACCTTCGATAATTATCTTCTTCTTATTTTCCCTGTTAACAAATACATCTATCTTCTGGTTTTCCTTTGCCATCATATTGGCTTTGGGGTACTGGTCAATAACTGCATTCAGCGGAACATTTGTCGATGGCTGATAACTTACCTTCCCAAGCGTAAGCTTGTTAACTGCAAGCAGTTTTTTGGCTTCTTCCAGGTTCTTTCCGGTAAGGTCAGGAACTTTAATATCGCCTGCATCCATTCCGGTTGAAACCACAACACCGATATGTGTACCCTTCTTTACTTTTGAGCCTGCATTTTCTATCTGTGAAAGTACAATTCCTGTTGGATACTGCGCCGAGGGTTTATACTCAACTTCCTGAACTTCCAGGTTTCTCTGGTTCAGGATAAATTTTGCTTCGCGAAGTGTTCTGCCAACCAGGTTTGGAACGTCGTAAAGCTGTTCACCGCCGCTTATAACAAGATATATCCTTCTGCCGTCCTTCACTGTCACCTCAGCCATCGGGTTCTGTTCAATTACAGTACCTATTGGTTTGGAGGGGTCATAGCGTATATCACCCTGAAGACCTTCAAGCCCTGCATCATCAAGCTGTTTTTTTGCATCTTCAAAATTCAGCCCAACAACCGAAGGCACTTTTACAAGTGTATCGTGCCTTACGTACCACGGCATAACAACAAAGTTCATCAGCAATACTGCAACGAACATTCCGCCTATGCCAACAAGTAATTTCTGCCAGAATTTCATTTTTATGATTTTATAAACTCCTTAAGCTCTTTATTGTAATTAATATCGCTTTTAAGCGAATTTTCAAATACTGCTGACTCCAGGTCTACGCTGACGCGCAAAGCCTTTAATCCATATACTCCCTGCAGGTCTTCAAGTTCCATGAACTCAACATCTTTTTTAAGGAAACCTTTCGCCTGAAGGTATTCAATATACTGCAGGTATTCATTTGCTTCATTTTGCTGCGTATAAACAATGGCAATTTTTCCGGGCTGGGTAAGACGTTCTTCTTTGCCCCTTATTTCAGCCTTATCAATGCGCTTTTTCATTATTTCATAATGTACATTATATGTGCCGTCAACATCAAATTTCTTCTGGTCATGGTGAAAGCGGATAGATAGCGGTACGTTCTGCACCAGTATTAAATGTGCAAGCTCCAGCTTTATCTTAAGCATAGGCTTTACTTTTTCTGCCATTGCAGCAACCCTGCACATCAGCAAAAACTGCCATAGCCTCAAGTTGCGCAAATAAACCGGGTGGAATCTTTCTTTTTCACTTATTGCATCACCTATATACATAGTATATTCAACGCCGTCGGTTTTGTATTTTTCAAAATAATGCGGATAAATTGTCTGTGCATATTCTTCTTCATCATCAACAATCGAAGAAATATTTTCATTCAGCAGCTTAACGCTCTGGTCGTACTCTTTTCTTTTCCTGTAAATCAGCCCCAGATCTTTATCAACGGCATTTTTATATTTATCAATTGCTGTGTTAACATCTGCGCTAAGATTAACAATACTTTCAAACAGCGGTTCAATTTCTTTTTTAAGGAAGGATGCAACATTGGCTTCGTCGCCTGTCTGCAGCCCGTCTTCAAGCATATAGATATGTTTATCTATCTTGTAAATAATATGTTCAAACTCCGGCATCAGCTTAACAGCAGATGCTGCTAGTATTATTTCCCTTGCAAGCCTTAAATTATCACGAAGATCCTTCTGTATTGACTTATTCCTGATCAAAGATGAATTTCTTATATCAGAAAGCGCATACAGCGGGTAAACATCCCTGAAAATAATCTCTTCCATCTGCGCAAATTCATCGGAGTTCTCTTTTTCGATGAGATTAAGTGCAGCACGGCGGAAACGCCATTCAACTGCAGGATGCACTGCCGTACATTTTTCTTTTATAACTGATTGTATCCTGCTTTCCATATCCTCAAGGCTGCGCTTTAGCGCAAGCGAGAACAATGGGAGAATTTCTATCAGCTTCAGGGCATTTATTGAATTAAGCGCTCCGGGTTTTGATGAACCCAACTCAATAACCCCTATAGTTCTTCCTTCTGAAATCAGCGGGGCTACCATCAGGTTTCTGACACCAAGTCCCCGGATCTCTTTTTCTACTTTTGTACAGTTAGGCAGTATATTAAGGTCATATAATATCTGCGGCTCACCTGTATTTACTGCTTTTTCGTAAATTGAATCGTCATAATCGGTACATTTAGCTGCACAGCTTTCACTTAAAATAAAACTTGAGCCAATTTTTGTGCCGGTACGTATGAACCGTGTTTTATCATCTGAAAATGATGCTATGCCAAGCTTTAGGTCAGGATTGCGGAACATTGTTCTAATCCTGTTTTCAAGCACTGTAAATCCGGTTTGCCCGGATAGTATATTTTTATCAAGCAGGTCAAATTTAAGCTTTGAGAGCGCCTCCTGGTCTGTTACTTCGAACATGTTTACTACAAGAAATCCCCTGAACTCAATCAGTTCAGGATTAATAATTTCCTGCCAAAGCTGAACATTGAACATATTTTCTGAAAGCAGTGTTATCTGCTCCTGCGTAATTTCTGGCAGCTCTCCGTGAAACTGAACATCGATGAACCTGTCATCCAGGTTAAGCTTAAAATATCTTTCAAGTCCGGTATCTTTATCTGTAATCGTTCTGATCAAAGGAACAATTACGGTCATATCAACATTATAAACACGTTTCAGAACAGTTGCATATACTGTTATTATCTTGCCAACATCAAAATATTCCGGAGATACATTCAGATTAAATGTGAAGCTCCGGTTCTCATCTTCAAAATAATCCTTAAATCGCTGAGTGGAATAAATTGAGGTACTTATCAGCGGAAGGCTGATTGATGTCATATTTGTGTTCAGGTAAGCCGGCGGGAAAATTGCAGACATAAGTGCATCCACAAGCTCTCGGTGTTTATCCAGTACTGTAAGATCTGTAATAATACCGTTCAATTCGGGGATTTTTTCAACATCGCTAACAAGCTTTCGGGCAAATTCAGTCCCAATGCACTCTTCGGCATTATTTGCTGTATTTCTCCAAAAATCAATAAGTTTATTCAGAGAAAACGTAGTTTTAAACGGAAAATTCGTATTATTCATATTATTACAGACGGCTCAAATATACGGTATATTGTATAATTATATGACATAAAAAACCGGTATGAAGTTTCCCGTAAATTAATGTGCATGTTTGGTTTACTAAATCAGAGACGTCCCGGCGGGATGAAAATTCATTTAATAATGCCCCTCC
>LLZO01000201.1 GCA_001567545.1 Candidatus Tepidiaquacellales bacterium OLB5 | reverse complement strand
TCTGTTGTTGCAGGCTTTTGATTTTTAACATTTCGCCCCTACGGGGCTCTGTTTATATGGAAATGCAAAAGCTATAATATATCACCCCTCCGGGGTTCAAAAAAACACTTTAATTTCCACTTTGTGTACCTTTGAGCCTCAGAGCCTTCGTGTCTATGGCTTTTTTTAATGATAACTATGATGGAAAAAATTAGTGCAATTAGTGTAATTGGTGGTTAACCTATTCTGATTTTTTATCCCGCCCATAAAGGGGCTTTTTGCGGGAGAGAGGCATTTTTTCCCCGCCATAAATGGCGGGGTTACAAACATTAAATCACTACGGGGTTAAAAACAAAAGCATTTAAAAACCCAGCTTTGTGCACCTTTCGGATCTTTGATGCTTCGTGTCCGGTTATTGTTTTTATGTCTTGACAATGCAATTAGCATATATTATATTGCAATAATATGCAATATGCATATTTTGTTTATCTGTAATTCTTATTAAAATATCAAAAATTAACTTGAAATTTATGCCGGTGTATAAAAAACCACCGCCTGTGAAGGCAGGTCCCATTGGGTTAACCTAAGCCGCACATTCAGCAAAAGTGTAGATGTTATGACTTAATTTCCTCCTATAAGCATTATTCTATAAACGTGGATTCAAATTTAACTTATTAACCATTTAACTGTTTAACTGTTCAATCAATGTCAACGCAAATGTCAAAACCAATGTCATATCCAATAACAGGTTTTCAGCAGCCCCGCATACGAAAAAAACGCTGTTTTTACGAAAACGCTTCGCCAAAAGTCTCAAAAAAAACAGTGCATATTGGTAGTGATTTTGGTAATGAAAATACCTTAGGGCTTCCCAAACCGGAGTTTAGGAAGCAGGCTAATGCACTTTTTAACTTTATAACTTTAAAACTTTATAAACCAATCAACTATTTAACCATATTTAATCTTTACATAAAAATCAGTATTTTAGTAGAATTTACTAAGAAAACATGCTCACAAAACAACGCACAATAGCAAAAGAAGTATCAATATCCGGAATCGGCCTGCATACCGGAAATAAGTCAAATTTGCGGTTTTTACCCGCACCTGAAGATTACGGTATTCAGTTTAAAAGGGTAGATATCCCCGGTTCACCGGAAATTCCCGCTGATATAGACCATGTCATCGACATATCCCGCGGCACAACTATAGCGGTTGGCACCGCCGAGGTTAAAACCGTCGAGCATGTTCTTGCTGCAATTATGGGGGCTGAAATAGACAATTTAATAGTAGAGCTTGATGCCAATGAGCCTCCGGTTATCGATGGAAGCGCAAAGCCGTTTATCGATCTGCTGATCTCCGCCGGGTTTACCGAGCAGAACCAGCCTAAGGATTACCTGGTTATCGAAAATACACTGCATTACCGCGCGCCTGACGGCACAGTTGATATAGTGGCTTTTCCGCATGATGATTTTAAGGTCACCGTGATGATCGATTACCGCAATCCCGCGCTTGGCTCGCAATACACAAGCTTATTCAACATGGATGAGTTCGCAAACGAGTTTGCGCCTGCGCGTACATTCTGCTTTTTACATGAGGTTGAAAATTTATATGAGCAGGGACTTATCCGCGGCGGTAAGTTTGAAAATGCAGTGGTAATTGTGGATAGGGACTTGTCTCCCGGTGAGCTTAAGAACCTCATGAACAAACTCGGTATTCAGGACAGTGTAGTTTTGGGTCAGAACGGAATACTTAACGATACTCAGCTTAGATTTACCAATGAACCAGCCCGTCATAAATTATTGGATGTTATCGGCGATCTTGCCCTGATTGGCGCGCCTATAAAAGGGCATATCATGGCAGCGCGTCCGGGGCATAAGCATAATATAGAGTTCGTAAAGATGCTCCGCAATCTTTACAAGCAGAACAAGCTTAAAATGAAATACCAGGCGCAGTCATCGGGTAACGTGATATTCGATATAAACGCCATCAAGAAGATGCTTCCGCACCGGTACCCGTTTCTGCTGGTTGATAAAGTAGTTGATATCGATATCGGCAAGCGTATAGTAGGCGTAAAGAATGTGACCGTAAACGAGCCATTCTTCCAGGGCCACTTCCCCCAGAAGCCTGTTATGCCGGGTGTGCTTATTATCGAGGCAATGGCGCAGACGGGAGGCCTGCTTATTCTAAATTTTTTCGATAGTTACGAAGGCAAGCTGGCATACTTTACTTCTATTGATAAAGCGAAGTTCCGCAAGCAGGTTATACCGGGCGACCAATTGTTTTTTGATGTTGAGGTGACAGACCGCAAGCGGAATATATTCAAGCTTAAAGCGCGCGCATACAAGAACAGCATTAATGGCGAGCTTGCCGCCGAAGCTGAGCTTATGTGCGCTATTGTGGATGAATAATAAGTGATCAGAGAACCTTAATTTTATGATATTATAAATTATGAAAATCCAATGTGCCGGAATGTTCGGCAGAAATTGCCAAATGCCTTTATGTTAACTGATCTTACTGGAATTTTTAACACATTCACGTTATTTCAATTAGTAAATATACTGTTATATTTGCAAAACGCATTAGGGGGACAACTATCATGCAGAATATCCGTGAACGAGATTCAATAAAAAAATATTATTGAAGTTCTCAACCTCAAGAACAAGGAGCTGAAGCTCCTTTACGAAACTTCCCGTTTCTTTTCAACCACACTTGATATAACCGAGCTTTACAACAAGCTTTTCGATGTAGTCAGAAATATAGCAGATATACAGGATATGTTTGTTGCAAAATTCGATGCGAAGCAGAGGAAAATAAAGTATATTTTCCTGAGGAGTGTACTTGATGATAAAAATATCGATGTAACTGTAATTCCTGAAATACCGCTTGCGCCTGAAGGCAAGGGTATATTAAGCGAAGCTATCCGCCGTAATGATACAATAATAGTTAATGATTACCAGAAGCGGCTTGAGCAGTCAAAAGTAAAATACCATATTACCAATGAAGGCAATCTAGCAGAAAAAGATCTTGGTAAAGAGTATATAATTGAAACAGCTATGATAGTGCCGATAAAGCATAACGGAAATATTCTGGGCTTTATAACTCTGATGAGCAAAAATAAAAATGAATTTGATGACCGCAACCGGACGTGGATAGAAACCATGGTTAACCAGGCTGCCATAGCAAATAAAAATGCCATCCTGTACAGTGAAGTTCTTAACGATGCCAGAGAAAAGAACATACTTGAAGATTCAATGAAAAGGCTTTCTGCCGAGCGTGATACACTGGCTAAGGAAGCATCAAACCGTGTTAAAGAAAATATGAAGATAATATCTTCACTGCTTCAGTTCCAGTCTGATTACGTAAAGGACCCTGTATATCATGAGTATTTTAAGATAGCGCGCACCCGCGCACAGGTGCTTTCGATGATACAGGATAAGCTGTACGCCAGGGAGAGCGTTAGCCATGTAGAGCTGGAAAGTTTCCTGTATACACTTATTCCGCACCTGTACGAGCAGTTTGAAATAAGCCTTAACAGGGTATCAACATATGTAAATGTAAAGAATGTAAAGCTGCCAATTGATAAGGCAATAACCTGCTCAATGATAATTAATGAATTGCTGAGCAATTCATTGCTGCATTCGTTCCCTCATAAAAAGAAAGGTAATGTTACAATTGATATGCACGAAGAAACCGAAGGCAAATATGTGCTTTCAGTCCGAGATAACGGGCCAGGTGTAATATCAGCCAAGGGCAAACCGCATTCTTTCAGCATGGTGCTTGCAGGCATGCTGACCAAAAATCTGAACGGTACATTGGAAGTAGACCGGAATTTGGGTACTAAAGTTACGATCAGGTTCTGATCTGTTTGTAAAATAATAAAACCTTCCCCGGTAATCCGGGGAAGGTTAAGTAAACTTAATTTACCTTATGAAAAATTTATCCGTATCAGTCTTTTTTCATTCTGCTTTGCGACCTGTACAGATCGTTCAGGATATCTTCAGGGATAGGTTCACCGTCTTCAATCTTATAATACGCTATATGTATATGTGTTTTCCCGTAAATGGCTTTACGGCCTGTTCTGCCGATATATCCGATCTTATCACCGGCTTTTACAAGATCGCCCGGTTTAACAAACACACTATCGAGGTGGGAATAATAGAACATAGCTTCACTTTCGGGATCGAACAGCTTGATGTAATTACCGCTTCGCAGGTAATCCTGCCTGAACCAGCGGTCATAAGTGGATATAACTATCCCGTTTACCATAGATATAGCAGGAACATGTTTACCGGTGGAGTCTTCAAGGGAATTTGTATCCTTATCTAAGATGAAAATATCGTGAGCAGGATGCCCTTTAAATTCACCCCCCTGGAAATAGCTGAAACGGTCATCTTTGTAATCTTTGCCATCAGCGCGGTAGGAATACCATGTGAAATCGCTCATCGGGAAAACCCAGTCGCTGCGTTTTGTGCCCGCAATGCCGTATTGCTTAAATTCAGCTTTGCCAAGCTTAACATAAAGCTTGATAGAGTCGATGGCATCATCTTCATCAATTTTGCGGTCACGGATAAGCTGATCTGTTTTATGCCAGCGCTCAAAAATACTCTGCGATGTTATTTCCTGAAGAAAAATCAGGGAAATGATTAAAATGAAAAATATTCTCATAAATGTTAATAAATAAATTGATTGTTTTAAAAACGATTATTCATACAAACCGGCAGCAATTTCTTCTTTAATTAATGATTTATCTTTTTGCTTAATAGACTGCTGCGGAGCTATCTCTTTTAAACTAAAATATGCAAAAAGTGAACTTGAAGCAAGTACAATACCGCTTAATATGAACATAAAGTCAATACTTGTGACCGAAGCAATAAACCCGCTTGAAAGAGGTCCGATTAGATTACCAAACATAGTGAAACTGGATGCAATACCCATTACGCCGCCTTTTTTAACATCGGGTATGCATTTGTTGATAAATGAAAATAAAGACGGCATTACTCCCCCGATACATAATCCAAGTAATGCCCTGATAGGAATTAATTCCCATACACCGGTTGAAACAACATGCAGGGCGTACCCTGCACCTGCTCCTAACAATGCCCAGACCAGATTTTTCCTTATAGGACGTTTGTCGTTAAGTTTTCCCCAAAATGATGATGAAATGACCTGGAATAAACCAACTACTCCGAAAATTGAACCGGTAATAGTTGCAATATATTCAGTATTGGTTATTTTTCTTTCAATAAACAGCGCAAAAAGAGGCTGTATCATTGAAATTGCTGCTGCTGAAATTATTAATAAAAATACAGAGTTTCTTAACCTTGAATTATTGAAAACGAATTTATAATTATCCCAAATGTCACCATCTTTGCTGGTTGATTTATTTATTTCCTTTACAAAAACCCAAACAAGAATACCGCTAACTGCGCACATAGCGGAAGTGATAAAGAAAACATTCCTGTATCCGAATGCATCGGCCATCAAACCACCAAGAAATGGTCCAAGTAAATTACCTGCTGCGGTAGAACTTGCCAGAAATCCAATTGCGTATCCGGACTTATCTTTGGGAGTGTTAGAAGAAACCAGCGCTAGCGCTGCGGCAATAAAGCCGCTGAGAGCTCCCTGTACCATTCTGAAAATGAAAAGCTGTACAACATCCTGTGACAATCCAACCAGAAATTGGGAAACTGCCAGTCCGAAAATTGCCCTGAGAACCATTTTCTTTTTACCGACCCGGTCACCAAGCCAGCCCCATACAGGTGTTGCAATAAATGCTGTAATAAAAACTCCTGAAACAACGAGCCCGCTCCACCTTTTTAGTTCGGTTGTTTCCGTTACGCCAAGTTCTTTCACAAATAATGGGAGAAAGGGGATGACCATGCTCATTCCGATCATCGCAATTAATTGCGCAGACCAAATTATATATAAATTCTTACGCCAGCTAATATTCAATAGGGTACCGGATTTTCTAGTAAAATCATAATATTTTTAACTTTCATATAAAAATAATAATTCCCGGAAATTAATTAAATGTTTAAATTTTGCATACTTTTTTATTATCATAAATGTAAATTTGCAGTAAAATATATAGTAATCATTTGAGTAAACACCGGAAATACTTTTTAATTATACTTATTTTCTTTGTTTTTTATTGCTTTTTTTTAAGCTGGAGCTTTTTATTCCAAAATGTGGATGATGCTTACATTTCCTACAGGTATGGTAAAAACCTGATGGAAGGGAAAGGTTTGGTATATAATCAGGGTGAATATGTTGAAGGGTATACAAATTTTTTATGGACAGTAATTACATCACCGTTTACACAAATAAAAGATATTGATGTTTCAATCTTTTCCAGTTCGCTGGGATTAATGTTTTCGATATTAAACATTTTATTATTGGCAGCAATAGCAAAGCAATTTAACGGAGGTACCCATATATATTATAAATACTTAATTTTACTTCCTCCGTTATTCATGGCAATAGATGATTCAATTGCATTTTGGGCAATTGGAGGGATGGAATTTCCTGTTTATACATTGTTCATTTTAGGAATTGTTTATAATTATTTTAAGTTAAATGAAAAATCATCACATCTATACTACTTGATAATATTTTTAATGCTATGTACCCTTACCCGCCCTGAAGGAAATATGATAGTGGTTATAACACTTATACACATGTTTTTATTCAGAAAAAGTATTCTGAAATTTAAAAAAGTATTTTTAGGAATAATAATCTGGTATGCAATTTTCTGTACAGTTTATTACGGGTTTAAATTTTTGTATTATGGTCAGCTGATACCTAATACTTTTTATGCCAAAGGTGTAACTGATCTGCAAATGAACATAGTATTGGGTACTAAATATCTGGCAATGTGCATTGGAACCAGAATTTACATTTTTATTTTTATCCTGTTTATCCCGTTTAAAAAGGCATTTGGAGAGTTTAAATTATCGTACTTATTAAGTTTTGTTTTTATTTACATTGTTTACCTGGTAATGGTTGGAGGAGACTGGATGATTGCAAACCGGTTTTTTGTACCAATTCTTCCAATGCTCTATATATTAAGTGTTGTTGGATTTATTAATGTTATTTCAAAAATCGGAATTTATTATAATGATATTGTTAAGTCTCAAAAATTTGCTAAAATATCTTCAGCAGTACTTGCAATATTATTATTCGTTTCTACATTAAGCCTGCTTGAATATAAGCAGCTTATTATTAAAGACAATAATGCCAGGTATGAATTGCAATGGTCAATGTTCGGTAAATGGCTGAAATTGAATGCCGACCCTAATACTGTTATTGCGGTAGGTCCTGCCGGGAAAATACCATATTACAGCGAATTATACACTATTGATATGTGGGGACTAAATAATGATTATATTGCTAAAACCGAATCAAAAAGGCTGCAGGCAGGACATAAAAAGTTTGATATCGAATATGTATTGTCTTTAAACCCTGAATTTATCATCGGGTACGCCGGATTTACAGATGAAGATATTGCTCCCAGGTATGAAAAATTCAATGCACCTGAAGATAAATATAAATGCGATGACGTAGTTTTCAGGCTTAAGCCGGAATTCAGGAAAAAATAATGCAAAAATTAAACACAAAAGCATTTATCCTGGCTGCTGGTTTTGGAACAAGACTGAAACCATATACAGATAATCTTCCGAAAGCCCTTGTCACTTACAAAAGTAAACCAATGATCGAAAACGTTATTTCCAGGCTTAGTATTGCCGGTTTTAAAGAAATATTAATTAATACCCATCATTTTTCTGAGATGATGGAAAAATATTTTCAAAACAGGGCTGGTGAAGAGAAAATAACATTAATTCATGAACCTGAAATTTTAGGTACCGGTGGTGCAGTTAAAAATGCTGAAAGTTATCTGAAAAATTCAGATTATGTTATAATATATAATACTGATGTTGATAGCGATGTACCAATTGAATTGGTAGTTAGAACCCATATTGATACAAAAGCAATGGCTACATTATGCGTGCAGGACAGAAAAACTTCACGCTATTTATTAACAGATACAGATGGAAAATTAATCGGAAGAACAGAAGGCAGCATTGATAAGATATATACTTTAACAAATGATAAGTACGTGCATAAAGCTTTTTGCGGGATTCATATAATAAACACTGAAATTTTTGAATTTATTCAGCCCTTTCAGTACCCTTTTGATATAATTCCGTTTTATATGCAGTTGGTAAAGATAGGGAAACTATTAAATACTTATGACATAACAGGTATTTACTGGAAAGATCTGGGGATACCGCAAAACCTCTAGTTTTCTCCTAATTCCTTATGCTTTTTAACTTTAAAATTCCGTGTTAAAAATTTTCTTAAAACATTTCGATAAAAATTTCCTTTAAATATCAGAAGTTTATATTTGGAATAGTTCTCTGCAGAGTATATATTTGTAGCAATTGGGGGAATCAAAAACAATTAAAAGGAGAACTAAAAATGAAACATTTCAAACTAATTGCAGTAATTACTGCATTTATTTTGACCGGTGTTATTTTTTCGCAGGATAACATCGGTTCAAGCGTAAGCACAAACCAGCCAACTGCAATCGAACAGCAGCGCGGGCCATTTAACGAAGGGGATGCTTTTTACCCCCGTGAATTGGAAGGACTGCATAAAGCTGCTCTGGAATCCGGCAATACGGCAGAAGCTAACCGTATAATGCAGGAAATGGAAAGACAGATCCCTTCAGATAACAAATTTAATTCTTCAAGGGAATTTCCGAATGTAGAAGTACCTACAGAAACCAAAACTGCTCCTGCTCCGTTTAATCAGGACTGGTATAACTCTGATGCTACAGTTTATTCCGGAGCTATAAAATTCGGTGACCCGTATTTCAGGCAGATTGATATGAAAATGGGTGAAGACGGAAATATGTATATTGCATTAAACAGAGCTCCGGTTTCAGGTACAAACGGAAGAATTGATGTTTACAGGTCTTCAAACGGTGGAGCTTCTTGGGTATATACTAACGGAATACAGTATGCAGGAAGTTATATTGGTACTGTTAGTATGCTTGTAGAATTAAGGCATGCCTCAAATGCCGACTCAGTTAGAATTTTTGTATTTTATACTGTTTCTTCCACATCAAACAATGATGGTGCTGTAATGGCTTATGGAAGCTGGAGACGTAATGGTACTGCATGGTACACTGGTAATATTGCTTCACCACCTGCAGGACAGGAATATTCATTTGCTTCAGCTATTAGTGACGGATTTTTCTGGTCAACAGGTACATACATTGGTGTTATGTGTACTGAATCTAATAATGCATTAACAACAACTAATAATTTTAGATATTACAGAAGTGTTAACTGGGGACAAACTTGGACAGGTGTAACTATCAGCTCAGGCTGGAATGACTTCTATCCAAGCGCAGAATTAAGACCTGGCGCTTCATCAAGCTCTGACTCTGTTTGGATTGCGGTAGAAAGAAGATTCTCAACTACAAATTATGAGATCAGGGTCATCAGGACACCGTTTTCACCGACTGCATCCAACAATACATATTTTGTTACATCAGGGGGAGCAAATGTTAAATATGAAAAACCTGCTCTTTCAGTCAAACAAAATGCACCAACTGATACAGCAATTATAACCACCACTAAAAACGGAGTAGCTTACTATTTGCCTACTACCAATGGCGGCGGTTTATGGAGCGTTGACTTTAACTTAGGTGCAGGTAATGGTAACAATAAATCATTTACCTGGTGCAACAGCTCTTCAAGGGGCTCAAGCTCATTGATTTCTATGTGGGTTTCAAATGACGGAGACTCTATTAATATCAGAAGAGGTGTTGTTAACTTTATGGGAACCACAGTTTATAAGAGAAACAATAATACTGCATCAACAAGTGTAGCTCCAACATGCATGGTATATTCACCAAATACCACAACTAATCTTTCTGCATTTTCGTATGCAGGTTTTGGACCGACCAACATCTATGCAAATCAGGAAAACCTGGTAACCGGTATTAACCAGAATGGAACAGAAATCCCGGAAAATTATTCATTATCACAGAATTATCCGAATCCGTTCAACCCGGTTACTAATATCAAATTTACACTTCCGGCTTCAGGTTTTGTAAAGCTTGTTGTATTTGATATTATGGGCAGGGAAGTTGCTACAATGGTAAATGAAAACCTGAATGCAGGTTCTTATACAGCTGATTTTGATGCTTCACGCTTATCCAGCGGAATTTATTTCTACAAACTCATTACAGCTGATTTTACTGATACCAAAAAAATGATGCTGGTTAAATAAACTTTTTTAGATCAGTTTAAATACTTTCAAAACCCCCGTTGAAAAACGGGGGTTTTTTTATTTTCTAAATCTATTAATTTTAAAAGTTTAAATATTTTTTAAAAAAATTTAAACTATTTGTATTTGAACAATAGATACAATATTAGTATATTAATTTGATATTAGGGGATAATAACAGTTAATTAAAAGGAGAACTAAATGAAAAAACCATTTTTGTTTTTGTTGTTTTGTGTTTTTTGTTTTACCGGTTTAACAATTTCACAAACCAGTGATGAAATTTACAGGGAAGCCAATCCTGATAATTCATATATTCAGGATAATTCTGAAAGAGCCCGGTTATGGAATCAGATAGTACAGGCTAAATTCAGTAAAAATGAAGCGCTTCATACACAGCTGGTTAATGAATACAATTCCAGGTATAATAATACCTCAAATAATTCACCGGTAAACGGAATTTTACCATTTGCTGAAGGTCCGGAAGCTCCGCAGCCCCCTTTTACAGGTGACTGGGGTTCTGGTGATGTAAGAGTTGCTGCCGGTGAAATACTGTTTCAGTCCGGTACAAACAATTTCCAGGCAGGTTACGAAATGGAAGTTGACTCGCTAGGAAACAAATATGTCGCTTATATAACCAGGAACAGGGATAGTCTTGTTGTTTATAAATCAACAGACCAGGGTATTAACTGGACAAGAATAAACAGGATTAATCCCGGCGGAACAACCAAATGGCATTCTTTTGATATGTTTATAACAGATTCTGCTAATGTATTCAGGATTGGAATAGTTGCAAGCCGTACTCCGGATGCTGCTTCATGGTTAGGAGAGCTTTACTGGTTGTCAATGAGAGATGATGGTTCTGGATTCAGGGCACAGGTTATTCTGGCTACACCTGCTACATTTGGTTTTGTTAATCCAACAATTACAAGTGACGGCTGGAGCTGGTCTGCCGGATTAACTTACTGGTATATTGCTTATCAGAGAGTAAATTCATCCGGTACAGGAAGCCAGTGTTTGGCAGCTTTGACAACAAACTGGGGTTATGCATTCCAGCATGATACTGTAAGAAATACGTTCAATGATTTCCACCTGGATATTGAATACAATACCGCCGGTTCAGATTCAATTTATGTTTGTTATACCAATGATATTACTGCAGCTGACCCGAATTTAAGAATCAACAGAATTGCTTTGGGTAATTTTGGTACGGCTACAAGCTGGACACAATTCAATATAGCAACAGCTCTCCCGGATTTTGACGGTGAACTTGCTGTAAACAGGCAAACTGAATATATGGCTATGACGCATACTGTAGGTAATACCGATCTGAATGTTGTTGCAAGATATACTGATGCATCAACATACTGGGGTACAGTAGTCAATGTTTCTGCAAATGCTAACAGCGAAAGCCGCGCAAGAATTGACTGCAGCGAAAGCCAGGGAGCTTACAGGATAGTATTTGTTTCTTCGGGTACAAAAGATACTGTAATTTATACAAGCGGATTTACAATTCCGGCGCTTACCGGCAGGCAGATTGTTAATGCCAGTACAACATCAAGTGCAAGCACTACAACATCACCTGATGTTGCAGGATTCAGAACAGGTCCTGGTGCATTCGGCGGCGGAATTATATTTTCACTGGTTGGTCCTACAGATATTTACTATGATGGTTCAAATATCACACCAACCGGTATTACTCAGAACGGAAGCGAAGTTCCGGCTGCATTCAGCTTAAGCCAGAACTATCCTAACCCGTTCAATCCCGTAACCAGCATTAAATTCAATATTCCGGTTACCGGGCTTGTAAAGCTGTCAGTTTTTGATATTACCGGCAGGGAAGTTGCAACACTTGTAAACAATGAAATGAATGCAGGTATTTACACTGCTGATTTTGATGCTTCAAATCTTTCCAGCGGGATTTATTTCTACAGGTTAACTTCCGGTAATTTTAACGAAACAAAGAAGATGATTCTTGTGAAATAACATCAGGGTAATCATTTCTGCAATATAGAATTGCATTAATTTCGTCTTAATTATGAAGCCTCCATAGAAATATGGGGGCTTTTTTTTCCTCATTTTTAAGGAGTAATGAATTATTGATTTGAAATACTAGAGATTAAAAGGTATATTTACCAATTATTTGAAAAATTTAAAGGAATTTATATGAAACCGTGGGCATTGATACTGGGCGCTTCAAGCGGATTTGGCGGAGCAGTTTCTCTTGAGCTTGCAAAACGTGGGTATAATATTTTTGGAGTACACCTTGATAGAGCTATAACTTTGCCTGAAGTTAAAAGCCTGATAAAAAAAATTGAACATACCAAACAGCATGCTGTATTTTTTAATATCAACGCTGCTGATGCAATTAAAAGAAATGAAGTGCTCGATGAGATTTCCGAAAGGCTGCACGGTCATGAAAAAGGAAGCATAAAAGTACTCGTACACTCGCTTGCTTTCGGTACTTTAAAGCCTTTTATAGCCAAAACACAGAATAACTGTATTTCTCAGGCGCAGATGGAAATGACACTGGACGTTATGGCTAATTCACTGGTTTACTGGACACAGGGACTTGTTTTCAGAAACCTGCTTGCACACGGCGGAAGGATATTTTCGCTTACAAGCGCCGGTTCGCACTCAGTGATACCCTCGTACGGGGCAGTATCTGCTGCTAAAGCAGCACTGGAATCTCACACCAGGCAGCTTGCATATGAACTTGCGCCTATGAATGTTACTGCTAACTCAATAATGGCAGGTGTAACAGATACCCCGGCACTGCAGAAAATTCCCGGGGCTAAAAATATGATTGACTCTACAAAACTTAAAAACCCCCATGGAAGGCTTACTCATCCTGAAGATGTAGCAAAAGCAATAGCGCTGTTATGTACAGAAGATGCTTCCTGGATATCAGGCAACCTGATAGGTGTTGACGGGGCTGAAGATATTATCAACTTTACAGGTGAAAAGGTAGCTCATCATATAAAATAACAGACATATTGATTCTTATTTATACATCTAAATTATAATAGAAAAATGTTCGAATTTGGATTTACTGAAGAGCAGAATATGCTCCGAGATATGGTGCGTGATTTTGCAGAAAATGAGCTTAAACCGATAGCTCATAAAATTGATGAAAACGAAAAGATCCCTGACGATATAATCAAAAAACTTGGCGAATTGGGTTTGCTTGGTGCTGCTGTTCCTGAACAATACGGCGGCGGCGGATTTGGTGAAGTTGGATATTGTATTATGCAGGAAGAAATAGGACGGGCTTGTCTTTCTACTGCTACATTTATCGGCGCTCACCAGTCAATTGGCACAAATGCCATACTGATCGGCGGGACTGAAGAACTTAAGCAAAAATATGTCGTTCCTCTTGCAAAAGGAGAAAAGATAGGGGCTTTCTGCTTAACTGAAGTGCAGGCAGGTTCTGATTCATTTAATGTTAAAACCACTGCAGAGCTTGACGGAAATGAATGGGTTATCAACGGTGATAAAATGTGGATAACTAACGGAGGGCTTGCTGATATTATTTCTGTTTTTGCCAGAACACCGAAAGGTGTTACCGCTTTTGTTGTTGAAACAAGCTTGCCGGGATTTTCCGCCGGCCCGCCGGAAAAGAAAATGGGTATAAGAGGCAGCACTACTAATGCAATTACATTTGATAATGTAAGAATACCCAAAGAAAATATGATCGGTACAGAAGGCAGGGGATTTTTAATTGCCATGAAAACCCTTGATGCAGGCAGGCTGGGGCTTGGCGCTGCATGCCTTGGGGCTGCAAAAGAAATGGTGGAAATGTCAGTTAAATATGCCAAAGAAAGAGTTCAGTTCGATCACCCTATAAGCCACTTCCAGGCAATTCAGTTTATGCTGGCAGAAATGGCTACAATGGTTTATACTATGGAATCGATGCTGTACAGAACTGCTGTTGATTATGACCATAAGAAAAATATCAGCCTGCATTCTTCTATGGTTAAGCTTTACTGTTCTGAATCACTTGATAAAATTGTAGATTATGCCGTGCAGATACACGGCGGAATGGGATATTCCAGGGAATTCCCGATAGAAAGATTTTACAGGGATTCAAGAATAAATAAAATATTCGAAGGAACCAACGAAATACAGAAAGGTATCATTGCCCGTGATATCCTGAAACATAAAGGTGTAATGTAAATTAAAAAAAATATGAAAAGAACATTAATTTATTCAGCGTTATTTGCAGTAATCATAAGCTTCACGGGATGCCTTACTATGGAATCCAAAGAATACACCTTTAAGCTTAAAGACGGTAAATCAGGCAGCGGCAGGATAAAATATATAAATATAATGCATACTATGGATTCAGCCAGCACTCCCGAGACTGAATATGAAGACCTGGTTAATAACTATCTGTACGGAAGCAAGCCGGAAGACGAAATGCTTGGCGTTAAGAATGTTAAAAAAAGGCTTTTTGAAGAAGATAACCATCTTTGCGGTGAAATAACTTTTGAATTTGATGATATCACAACCCTTAAGTTCTTTGATTATGACGGCAAAGTCTGGGCTTATTCTCTTGGAAGCGCAAGCCTTTTCGGGGGAAGCGAATCATTCTTCTCTTCCAACGGTAAACACGGCGGTGAAAATATGAATGTGATTTTCTGGGATGGGAATGAAAAGGAATTCAAGTTCAAAACTACGGTTGCACAGAATGATAAAAAGAATGAAAGCCTGCTGGATATCTGGAAGAAAAAAGGCGGAAAGTAAATTCAATTAATAATTATTTATTTGTAGAGACGCCCCGTTGGGGCGTCTTTTTTTTGAATAGCCCCTCCCTTCAGGGCGGGGATTTATTTCCCAATTTTGAGGGGCTTTAGCCCCAAATGAAAAATTTAGTTCAATTTTTGCTTTAACAGTGTAGGGCATTTTGTTGACCCCCTTTGGCACTAAAGTGCCATTCCCCCTTTCAGGGGGAAATGATCAGCATTGACTCAAGCTTTTTTATATATTCCGAGCCCTGAAAGGGCGGCAATATAACAGCGATGGGCAATGCCCATCGTTACGATTATATAATTTTTAAAGCCCTGAATGGGCGTAATAAAGAAATAGCCGGTAATCAATATTTAAGTTAATTATTAATAGCTTTCTCCAGCTTGTCAATTCTTCTTCTCAGGTCAATGCTTCTGTACATAATATGGAATATCACTGCCAGCAGCAAAATTATAATGCTTAAAAAGAAAAATCCTATCCTGTAAAAAACTATTACAAGCTCATTTAAAGGTGAATAAATATTTTTAACAAAAACTTCGTTTTTAACCCGCTGGTATTTTGTTTCATCTATTTCTTTATCAGAAAAAATATTTTTCAGCTTATCTATCTGAAGCTGAACTTTTTTAACTGCAAAAAGCATATCATCTATGCGGGAATCAAGTGAATCCATAGATGACTTTTTAACCCCGGCTTCCTCGAGGGTTTTTACTGAATAATTATTAAATACCGGTTTAGTTAATGAACCTCCTAAAAGTACTATCACCAGCAGCAAAGCTGCTATGCCATATAAAATTTGATATAGATTTTTCATACTGATTATTTATTTTTTACAGCCAATTATATAACACATAAACGGCCGGATTTTATCCAGTAATTTTCAATTGAATAACTCATAAAAATTTGCTAAATTTGTATAAATATGCCAAAATAATGTATTATTTGGCATTTTTGTTTGTATATTTGCACCCGTAGCTCAACTGGATAGAGCGTCTGACTACGGATCAGAAGGTTTGGGGTTCGACTCCCTACGGGTGTACAAGAATTAAAATCCCCGCACAAGCGGGGATTACTGTTTAAAATTGAAAGATTTATATTCAGTCCCGCAATTATTATATAAAAGTAATTTAATTTCAGAAGGTTGCGGGTTCTCCCGAAGGGACTCCGTTGGTGCGGGTGTACAAAAAAAAGCAGGCTTTCAGCCTGCTTTAATGTTTCCTGCAGCATCTTTATCTAAATACCATTCAAGCACTCCGCGCACCGGATTTACATTTGCAGCTGCATAACGCTTAGAGCTTTCGCTTCCGGTTAGAATTTCTCCAACAACTTTTGCTTTTTGTTTTCCGTTTACCAGAAAATAAATATTATCAGCATTATTGATAACATTTCCCGTCATTGTGATCCGGTTCTGTCCGGTGTACGGACTTACAGTTACCTCATAAATCTTTTCTGACCTGAAAACATCAAGCTGACCGGGAAAAATTGATGCTGTATGCCCATCTTCACCAATTCCCAGAAGAATAATATCAAATACAGGCAGGTTATTTACCTGCGGTAAATTACTTTTTACCAGGAATGAATACCTCTCAGCTTCTTCAGCCGGGTTATCTTCTCCTTTTATCCTGTATATGTTTGAAGGCGAAAGCTTAATCTTCCAGAAAAGGAAATTATATGCATTCCCGAAATTGCTGTCCGGCGAACCCGGCGGCACGCATCTTTCATCAACCCAGTAAAAATTAATTTT
>LLZO01000200.1 GCA_001567545.1 Candidatus Tepidiaquacellales bacterium OLB5 | reverse complement strand
AAGCTGATTATGAAACTTTCAAAAAGCTTTTTAATCCCCCTGGTTAATTTTTTTGAAAAAGCCATGGCTGAAGATAAAAAATTACCTTTTATATGATGCGCCGCTTGTAATGTATTTTTATAATAAAGGTTATGCTGACCCCGCAGACCCCTACATTGCTGCAACTTATGCCATGATAGCGGCCCACTCACTGGGTCTTGGCTGCTGCATGATTGGAAGCATTGTACCGTTTTTGAAAAGTATGAAAAAACTTAAGGCAAAATATAATATTCCTGCAGAATCAAAAGACGGCATATTTCTGGTATTCGGCTACCCTGAATATAAGTTTCAAAAAGCCGTTAAAAGAACTTTTGCTGAAGTTAACTATACTTAAAAAACATATACTTATCAGATTTTATTATTTTTCCTTTTTTATTATCTTGCCTTTATGGTAATAAAATTTTTAAGAAATGAATTATCTTTTTTACTAGCCCTTATAACGCTTGTAATTCTTCATTTTACCGGAACAAGTGATGTAATAAAATCATCGCTCGCAATCGAATCCTTGCTGTTTGTAATTGTATTTTCTGTTATAATATTCGCAGCGCTTGGCGTAGTTCACCATGCAGAGCTTCTTGCTTATAAGTTCGGTGAGCCTTACGGCACAATGATCCTTACACTTTCTGCTGTCACAGTTGAAATCATTATGATTGCTGCAATGATGTCTCACGGTGATGCTGACCCTGAAATTGCGCGTGATACTATATATTCCACTTTAATGATACTTCTCAACGGGCTTACCGGCCTTATAATGCTGCTTGGGGGAATTAAATACGGCGAACAGAAGTATAATTTAAAAAGTACGAATTCATTTTTATCGTTGATAATCGGAATTACAGGAATAGGACTTTTTCTGCCGCATATAATTCCGGCGCAAAGCTATGCTTTGTATGAAAAATTCCTGGTTATTTCCTGCCTTCTGCTGTATATATTTTTCCTGAGGATGCAGTCAAAAGAACATAATTATTACTTTAAATTCGAAGGCAGGAAGAAAGATATTGACAGCCGGCACGAACACCTGCCCCCTAAAGAAAAGATAAGTACTGTTTATAATTTCATCATGCTGGCAGCTACTATTGCTGCTATATCTGTAATGGCTGAAAGCCTTTCCGTTTTTGTTGATGACGGCATCGAAAAGCTTCATATGCCTGCCGGCTTTGCAGGTTTGATAATTGCGCTGATAATTGTTTCACCTGAAGGCTTAACTGCTGTAAGGGCGGGATTAAATGACGATATGCAGCGTGTTGTGAATATTTCGCTCGGCTCTATGCTTTCAACTCTCAGCCTTACAATTCCCGCAGTGCTTATTGTAAGCCTAATCATTAATCAGAATATTATCCTTGCTTTAAGCCCAATGCAGTCTGTTATGGTTGTTACTTCGCTGGTAGTTGGAATTCTTTCCTGCAAAGACGGCGAAACAAATGCTTTATCAGGCTTTATCCATTTTATGCTGTTTATTACATTTATTTTCCTGGTATTTGTATAGTGTTTAAACTTTCTGCTATAGTATATTTTTTATTCTGCAGCCTGTGTTATTCTGATTCTGTATCAGTATTGTTCCTTGGTGATACTTTCTTCGGGAGCACACAAAAAAGTACATTCAGTTACCGCACCAGTCCTTTATATGACAGCTCACTTAGTTATGACAGGTTTTTTGAAAATGTTGCCAGCATCCTTTTTGGTTCAGGTGCTGTTATCTGCAATCTTGAAACCCCCCTGACTGAAAAAACCCGTATAATAAGCAGCAGGAAACCTTATATTCATACAGCAGACCCCGATAGTGCCGTTAAATATTTTAATAAATACAATATCGGGTATGTAAACCTGGGCAATAATCATGTTTTTGATATGGGTACAGCAGGATTTGAGCAAACAACAGCTTCATTAAACAGGGGTAACATTAATTTTTTCGGGGCAGGAAGTAACACAGAAGAATCAATAAAACCTCTGATACTGAATAAAGGCGGCACACGGATAATAATTTTCGGGGGATTTGAATACCGCCCCAACTATGATACTTTGTATCACTTTTATGCCGGTGAAAATTCTCCCGGTATAAATATGCTTGATACCATAGTACTTAATGAAAGAATTATTTATTACAAAAATTTATATCCCGGCTCAAAAATAATTATTTTCCCGCACTGGGGCAGCAATTACGGTGAGGTAAATGAAAGGCAGATAAATTTTGCTCACAGCTGGATAAATGCCGGGGCTGATGCTGTAATTGGACACGGCTCTCACACTGTTCAGCAAATTGAGCTGTACAGGAATAAATATATTTTCTACGGTATCGGGAATTTTATCTTCAATGCGCCGGGCAGGTATTCTGCTGCGGGTGCAAAACCGTACGGATTAATGCTTAAAATGATTTTTCCTGATACGGGTACTGAATTTATCTTATACCCGGTATTCACAGATAATAAAATAACTAATTACAGGCTAAGGTTACTGAATGAAACTGAGATACTTGATTTTGAAGAACTGTATCTGAAAAATAAATTTAAATATTCTAAAAGCTCAATGGACTCATTTACATTAAATCCTTAAGTTTAACATCTTTTTCGTGAGTCTAACGTTTAATTTTAAGCTTAAGGGTATTAGAGCTTAAAATCCCCGTCCATGCTTTTTTCATTTCTTTGCTGGCAAAATCTGTGTACCTGCTTTTAACAATATAATAATTATCCTCTTCAGTAATTTCTTTGTAAAACTTCAGATCCAGGCTCCAGTCACCTGCAGGCGGCGCGCCACGGCAGGGCCAGGAAACTGTATAATAGCCTTCATTAACAATTGAATCACCCGGAGCAATTGTTACAAATGCTTCATATGTATCGAACGGATAGTATAAATACTTACCCGCACTGTCAATTTCATACAGCCTGAAGCAGTTTGAGTATGCCGGTTCTTCACCGGTATAGTCCAGCTCAAAATAACGGTCAAATTTTATTGTAACTGTATCAACAGACCTGTTATAAAGCACAGAGCTGATCTTTAATAGATCATTGTTACCCCGTTTATAAATTGATTTCCCGATTTCTGTTTTATTTGCATAAATTATTACATCAAGATGCTGTGAAGGAACTGAAATTATTAACAGAACTAAAAAGAAAATTATTTTTTTCATACTGTATGTGTTTTAATGAACTTCCTGATATTTTCGCAGGTATCATCTATCATTGCAGTAACCGCACCGGCGGTGTGGCTTGATTTATGGGGAGACATCACAACATTAGGCAGCTCCCAAAACGGAAATTTTGCCGGCATAACCGGTTCCGGATTCCTGCCCGGGTAATTATACCATACATCAATTGCCGCTCCCTTAATGATACCGTTTGTTAATCCGTTATACAGCGCTTCTTCGTGAATTGTTTCACCCCTGCCAACAGTAATAATGTATTTTCCTTTAAATTTGTCAATATTTCCCGGATTTATTATATGCTTTGTTTCCGGATTTAAGGGTAAAACATTAAAAATTATTTCACTATTTTTTATTAAATCATCAAAATTTCCGGTAATAACATCTGCATACTCATCACTTGAAGTTTCCGGATTTCTTCTGAAACCGGTAATATGCACACCAAAAGGTTTAAGATATTTGGCAATGTACCTGCCGATATGCCCGTAACCCATTATCCCGGCATTCTTATTTATAATAGAATTCCACATATCATCGGTTTCTTTGGTCCTGCTCCATATGCCTTTTTTAAGATCGTTATGAAAAGGTATAACTTTTCCAAGTAGCGCAAATGCAAGTGTTACAGCATGCTCAGCTACATAACGGGCATTGGCATGAGTATTGTAAATTTTTATGTTCCGCTCTTTAAGTAATTCTGTTGGAAAGTTGTTTAAACCGGTAAACGGCACTATAACTGCTTTAAGCTTTGCAGCGTTTTCAAGTTCTTCGGTTGTGATCTTACCAGCTATTACTGCATCACTATCTTTTAAAACATTTATCCTGTTTTCCGGGTCATGGTTTTCAATAAATTCAACACCGGGAAATTCATCCCTCAGCTGATTTACATATTGTTCCCAGTCTTTGCTAAGTTTACTTAAGAATACAATTTTCATAATATTTTTAATTTTACCAGCCTTCAGAGCCTTCTTCACCTTTAAATGGACCAACTATATTTTTTGTTATCCAGCCGCCGTAGAATTTCCCGGGCTGCGGCGTTACTTTTTCGTCATTTACAAAACAGGCATCCATTTTCTGCGCATAAAATGCCATATGGTACTTCAGTTCTGCAAATCCCTTTACCGGTTCAGGGTAGTACCAGCATGCATATCTTACCTGTTTTCCTTTAACATTCAGATGATAATATGAAGCTTCACCCTTCCATTCACAAAATGAATGATTGTTTGCAGGCTCCAGAAACTCTTCTTTTACATCTTCCGGGGGGATATAATAAACAGGCGGATGCGAGGTTTCCAGCACCCGCTTTGCGCGGTTTGTTTCTGCGATAACTTCACCGTTAAATATTATTTTGATATGCCCGCTGAAATCTTCTATCCGCGGCGGTCTGGGGTAATCCCAAACCGATTCCTGACCCGCTTTTGGTTTTTTTGCTTCCTTTGGTTTCACAGATTCTTATTCGTTTTATTGATTTATTAAATATTCACTAACACAGAGACACGGAAGCACAGAGTATTATTGTTTTGATAAATTTGAAAAAGCCGGAGTTACATATGATACAATTTGATCTTTTATATTTTCTGAATAAAAATTTATTAACAAACCTTTTGGTTTATTGTTAGTTTTAAATATGTATGTAATTGTGCTTTATGAACAGGTAATATTTTTTCCACCGTTTTTAATTCAACAATAATAGTATCTTCAACTAAAATGTCCAGTATAAAATTTGAATTCAGGGTCTTTCCCTTATATTTAATGGGAACAAGCATCTGGTTTGTTACTCTAAATCCGGCCGATTTTAATTCGTCTGTTAAACAGGTTTCATAAACAGTTTCAAGCAAACCGGGTCCTAATTCTTTATGTACTTCAATTGCGCATCCGATAATTTTATAAGAAAGTTCATTAATTTGTTTCTGAGTATTCATATTATTTTAATTTATAATTAAATATTCATCTCTGTGTTTCTGAGTCTCCGTGTTAGTCTCAAAAAAAAAAGGCAGACTATGTCTGCCTTTTTAATGAAATTATAAAATTTATGCAAGCACTTCATCACTCACAAGATAAAACCGGTCTATCATTGCTTCAAACCTTGTGCCGTCAGGCCTTATCATAGTATAGCTGCCTTCCATCGTTCCCCAGTTTGTATTAAGCGGGCACTGGCTCTGGTATTCAAACTGTTCGCCCGGCTCAAGCTCAGGTGTATAGCCAACAACTCCCGGACCTTCGACCTTATCCAGGTCGCCTTCGGCATTAATAATTATCCAGTGGCGGTAAAGAAGCTTTACTTTTTCTTCTGAGTTATTGGTGATTATAACCCTGTACCCGAAAGCATAACGGTTTGCTTCGGGGCTTGACTGCTCCGGGATATATTCAGGAAAAACCTGGACCCTCACTCCTTCTGTGGTTGCATCAGAACCTGTCTGACGGGATACGGTAACATTTTGCATACGTAATTTTAATACAATATTTGGATATAATCAATGGGTTTGTTAAGAGTGACAAATTTTTGGATAAAATATTTATGAAGAAAATTAAATTTTTTCAGAATACTTTATCCCGGATAATTTTATACTGTTTTTTGTAATATTTCCGCATTTTTCAAAACATTTTCCTCACGCCTGTGGCGTTCACCAATCTGCTGGCGCCACATTGCATAATACAATCCCTTCATTTCAAGCAGCTCTTCATGCCTGCCTTCTTCTACCATTAATCCTTTTTCAAGTACAAATATCCTGTCTGCATGCATGATGGTTGAAAGCCTGTGCGCTATCAGTATTGTTATATGATCCGTCTTTGCTGATACATCACGTATAGTCTGGCTTATCTCTTCTTCTGTAAGTGAATCCAAAGCAGATGTTGCCTCATCAAACACAAGCAGCCTTGGATGTCTTAACAGCGCGCGTGCTATGGAAAGTCTTTGTTTTTCACCGCCCGATACCTTTACGCCGCCTTCACCAATTACCGTATCAATTCCTTTATCAGCCCGCGCCAGCAAGTTCTGGCATGCAGCTTTGTTCAGTGCATCCAGTATCTCCTCATCAGTTGCATTTGGATTTACAAATAGAAGGTTTTCCTTTATCGTTCCCGCAAACAGCTGTGTATCCTGTGTTACAAAACCAATTTGATTGCGCAGGTTATCGAATTCTATTTCACTGCCGGGCACACCGTTATAATACACAGTGCCGCTTTGCGGCGTGTACAGACCAACAAGCAGCTTAACCAGTGTTGTTTTACCCGCGCCCGATGGACCCACAAATGCAACCGTCTGTCCCACGCTTGTTTTGAATGAAATATCCTCAAGCGCATGCGTTGATGCGCTTTGATGTTTGAATGTTACATTTTCAAATTCAAATGTTTCTATCTTTCCTATCTTAACCGGATTTTCAGGTTTCTTTTCAAGCGGTGTTTCTATTATATCCTTGAAATTTTTAAGTGATACCTCGGTTTCCCTGTACACATTAATTATATTTCCAAGCTCCTGCAGCGGACCGAATATAAAAAATGAATATATATAGAGCGAAAAGAACTCACCCGCTGTTATTACCCTTGAAAATATCAGGTACATCATCAGAAACAAAATTGATGTCCTTAAAAAATTAACAATTGTTCCCTGAATAAAGCTCAGGCTTCTCACAAACCGTACTTTTTTTAATTCTAAGCCAAGAATTTTTTCAGTTGTAGTATTAAGCCGGTTTATTTCCTGCCCGGCCAGTCCCAGACTCTTAACAAGCTCTATGTTCCTCAGCGATTCCGTTGTAGTGCCTGCAAGCGCAGTTGTTTCACCTACAATTTTTTTCTGTATTACCTTAATTCTTTTGCTTAGCTTTGAGCTTATGAATGCTATCAAGGGAGCAGTAACAGCATAAACCGGGAAAATTACCCAGTGAATTGAAAATGAATAAATAGTTACAAAAATGAGACCTATTAAAGTTGTGTAAACAATATTTATTGCCAGCGCTATCAGCTTTTCGACATCAGTTCTTACTTTCTGAAGTACTCCAAGGGTCTCTCCGCTGCGTTTATCTTCAAAAACCTGGTAGGGAAGCTCAAGCGAGTGCTTAATGCCGTCGGCGTACATTCTGGCGCCAAGCTTCTGGGTTATAAGATTAATATAATAATCCTGGAAATTCTTGGCTACCCTTGAAACAAATGCTGCGCCTATGCCAAGACCGAGCAGGAGTCCCACCCCCTTAAAAAACTGGTCTGATGTGTATTTATCGAATTTTGTAGCATAATCATCGATAATATACCTCACTATCAGCGGGTCCATCATAGAAAACATCTGGTTTATTGCTGCCAATACGAGGGCAAGGATTATAAATCCGCGGTAATTCTTTAAATAATTAAATAATAATTTCATCCGGTTGTTAATTAGCCTGCAAGTTTAATTAATTTAATTTTATCAAAAAAGGTATGAATTCTAAACATTTAATCTCCCAATTTACTATTGTTACGGCAGGGAGGTGAGCTTATTCAGTATAACCTTCCATATTCATTAATCTACAATATATTCTCCCCTCTCCTTTTAGGAGAGGGGAAGGGGGTGAGGTCATATAAGGCAAAACCCTTATATATACAGACTCTAAGACGTATTTAACTATTTTTTATTTTGTTAATAAATAGTTATCTTTGTGAAACTTCCAATAAATATTTAATAACAATTTAACTTTCATAAAAAATGACAAGAGAAGAGATCATTGCAAAAATGGCTGAAGATGCTGAAACAACAAAAGTATCAGCACGTGCAGCTTTGGATTCATTTTTATCATCAGTAACAAAAACACTCAAAAAAGGCGGCAGGGTATCACTGGTTGGCTTCGGAACATTTTCAGTTTCAAAACGCGGTGCAAGAACAGGCAGAAACCCGCAGACCGGTGCAACAATTAATATTCCGGCAAGAAAAGTTGCTAAATTTAAAGCAGGTAAAGGTCTTTCAGATACCGTAAACGGCAAATAATTATTTGTATTTTTAAATCTTCAAAAAAGGACGGTTTTTAACCGTCCTTTTTTATTTTCCGGTACCTTGTTTCCGCAGAGTCTCTAAGAAAGAGGACTCAGCTGGGATGAATCATGTTTATTCGATTTTTATTGATATAACTTTTTCAGGCTTTCCAGTAAAATCTCCGGGCTCCCCGTTTTCATCAGTGGTTTCACCTATTTCCCTTTTCATTACAATTATTTCATTATCTTTCTGAATTGCCCAGTAATCAATTCCCCCGCCAGCCCACCAGCCCCGGGTTGCTATAATTGCATCTTTTGGAATTTCATATGATTTATAATCCGATACCGGCATATCACTGAAGCTGTAATACTCTTTAGCAATAAAATATTTTTTGCCGTTCACAATTATGTTAACATCGTTTATAGGTGTATCGTACTCTCCAGTTCCGACCCGTTTAAACTCCCACTTAAGCTCAGGTTTACCGGGCTTAGTGTTTTCGGTTTTGCCGGATGTACCGGTTTCATCTTTATTCCGGGTGCTGCTTTCTGTTTGCTGTTTAGTATCCTGTGTAGTTGTCTTTTCTTTTTCAGATGTTTCAGTTTTTTCTGACTTTCCGCAGGCGATCAGAATTGCAGCAAAGAAAATAAGCGGGACATAAATTTTTATTATATTCAGCATTATTAATGTATTATTTTATTTTCTGTTTAATTTCCCAATATAAATATTACCGGCACTTTGCCCAATGTTATTTTTTCTTCGCGCCAGCTGCTGATTGGTTTCACAATAATCTCTTCATTTTCGCCTGTAAGCTCTTTTGCAATGCACAGCATAATATCAACGGAACAGTTTTTGATGATATCATCAAGCAGCCTGTCATTCCTGTGCGGCGCTTCTATAAATATCTGTGCCTGGTTACCTGACTTTACTTTATTTTCAAGCTCTTTAAGCTTCCGGATACGATTGGTTTTTTCTATCGGCAGGTAGCCATTGAAAGCAAAATTCTGTCCGTTGAATCCCGATGCCATTAATGCCAGTGTGATTGATGAAGGTCCGCTCAGCGGTATTACCCGTATACCTTTGGCGTGAGCCATTTTAACAATTACATTACCCGGGTCAGCTATACAGGGCAGCCCTGCTTCTGAAATCAGCCCGGTATTATTGCCTTTATCTGCTTCATCAAGGTATGAGCTTATTTCTGCTTCGGTAGTATTCACGTTCAGCACATAAAATGTAAGCCGGCGCAGCGGCTTTTTTAATCCCGCCAGTTTAAGGAACTTAGCCGCCGTCTGAATGTTCTCTACTATATAGTGATCTATTTTATTAATTACCTCATGGATATACGGCGGAATAACTCTTCCGAGGTCATCACTGCCAAGAGTATTTGGTATTAAATACAGTTTTCCTTTTTGCATTATAGAATTTGACGCATTAAAGTATATTTACAAAATTTTAAATCACCATTAATGAATTTACTTATCTACATATTAACTTTCTTAAGCCTGTTTTCATGCAATGAAAACAAGACTGAAAATTACACTGAAAACAGGTCAAATTACACAAATTCTGAAATAAATAATAAGAAAATCCACGCGGATAGTGTAAAGGATAACAATAATATCCCCGAAGGCTGCGCAAGCTGCTTAATGCATACCCGGATTTCCTTGAATCTGCCGATGAAAATACTTTGTATTGGAAAGACGGAACAAAAATGCAGTGGGATGACGGAATTCAGAACAAAACACATGATGAAAAGCTTGATAACCCTGATCTTGAAGACATGATGTCGCAGAAATATGTTAAGGGGAGTAACTGGGATTCGCCCCCTGCGGAAAATTTTGAACCCGGCAGGATACGTTATGAACCGTTCTTCACAAAAATGTACGGTTCGTCATCCGGTGAAGTTCAGCGCAGCCTGGTAAGTGTAAGCTGGCTGCCATCTATCTGCGGCTGCACAGTGCAGTTTAATAATATTAACGGCGCAGCAGCTCAATTGCAGAAAGTATCTGATGAAATTGAGGCATCGCTGGGAAAAGAATTCCATAAGTATATAAATAAAACAGCCGGCACATTCAACTGGCGCAAGATTGCCGGAACTAACCGCCTGAGCACACATGCCTTCGGAACATCAATTGATATTAACACAAAGTACAGCAATTACTGGCAGTGGGATGGAAATATGGTTTGGAAGAACCAGATTCCCATGGAAATAGTTGAGATATTCGAAAAACACGGATTCATATGGGGCGGCAAATGGTATCACTACGATACCATGCATTTTGAATACAGACCTGAGCTGCTGGTGGATTGATTCTTTCAGTGTTTGACGAAAGTCAATTTGCTTTATTTTTTCTGTAGTGTCCGCTCACTGAGCGGACACTTTATTTATGTAAAGGAAATCGCTTTTTAATTCCCTTCCAAAAATCCCAAAAACTTACGCTTTGCAACAGGCAGTATAGTATGGCTGTATGAAAAATTCAGCTCTGTATCAAGCATATATATTGTCTGGTTTATTATATCATCAGATATCATTTCATTTTTCAATACTGTATTTGGAATAGTTATAAGCGTCATCCGCCTGTTAGCAACTTCTTTAGTCTTTAATATTTTATAAAGGTTGCGGGAATACTTTAATATCCTCAGTACACGCTCCCTGTTATCGGGCAGAATAAAATATCCGTCAGTGTTATATTTGGAGTATATGCCTATTGATTCAATTGTAATTGATTCATCCACAAAATCATATATAGCCTTCCCGTTTTCAAGCAGCCTGTTAAGATGGGCAAATGACCAGTGCATAAGCTCAAAGCTTTTTTCAATTTCGTTATTGATAAGCATGTGCTTTTCTTC